>JBBRNU010000200.1:0-7350 GCA_038230115.1 Chthonomonadales bacterium
CCATTTCAAAAGCGCGCGTGTTGGCGACAATCTCTTTTAGATACGCTTCGATCTTGTTGGCGTATTTCACCCACTCGGCAGGAAGACCCTGCGTCTTCTGCATCAAATCGTCAATATCGAGTGCAGCCACGTCATCAACGATGGGGCGCAAGTTGACTTTTCCACCCTGGATTCCGGCGCGCAGGGAACTATAAAATACGTGTTTTGCGCTAAGCCCATGCCTGGCAATCTCCCAAGCTTTGGCCGGGTTGACGAGGAGGTAGACGAAACTAAAACAAAGTTCAAAATCGTAAGCGATAAGGCGCTGACCAAATTGCGCGCAGTTTGGCTTTTGGCCTGCTTCAAACGACCGGTCCGGGTTCTGCGCCAGCATATCGAAAACATAAACGCGCCGCTTGGGGCAATTCATTCTCGGTTAGGGAAGTGTCGCGTACAATTGTGGAAAACCCTGGCGATAGGAACTCGCAGCCTGCGCCATATCCCGGCAAAAGTTTTGCGCCCTTACTGGCAAGGTCTGGATGCCCTTCGAGTACAATCCGACTGGCCTCTACGAACTCACGGGACAGACGAATCAAGACTGGCCGTGAGGTATCCACGCCAAGCCGGCGCGCGAGTAGGTTGCCGACCAACTCGAAACCCAAACTGGTTTCTTTGATTTCCGGGAGGGCCAAAGCCTTTACGATGAAAGAACGCCGCTCTGTATTTTCCGGCTGCGGCCCGATGCATTCCACGACGAGTGGATAGGTACGCCCAGCGTCCAATATTTTATCTATCCGTCGCGCCTCCCAAACCTCCATGCCGTTCTCCTCTACTCCGTCAAAAAGGCCCCAAACGGAAGATTCAAGTAGACATCTTTCAGTATACTAGAAAACTGGAAGTTTCGTGACGCTTGTCCAGTGATGTTGCGGTCTCAGTCCTGCCACCTCACAAGCGCGTAAAATAGCGACGATAAAAAGCGGCAGGGAATCCGGTTCCCTGCCGCTTTTCCAAGGTGTCACGAAAGACAAATCACGGAAGCGACACAGACAAACTTGAAATTTTCAGGAGCGAACCATCAGGGAACTCAGAGGGGGTACGGTGGTCGGCTCCCGGCGCGAACCTTCAGCGTTCGCTGGCAACGAGCGTTTCGGAGTGCGAGTAGCCCAGTTCCGACAAAATATCGTCCGGGTCGGTCTCCAGCAGTTCCGCGACCGCGCGGATGAAATCCAGGGACGGGCCTTCCGCCGTCAGGGTTTCCGCGCTGTTCCATTCGATCTGATTGGTTTCCGTCATAATTCGGCCTATGCGCTTTCTGCTCCCGGCACGTCATTGTCCGGGGCGGCGGGGGTGCAAAACTGTCCTAGTATAACATACCCCCCGGCGCGAATCAAGGGGCCGGGCCGGTTTTCTTCGCGGATTTTGGATAATAATTTTCGGAAGTTTGGCCCGCGCCTGCGATGCGACAAATAATGCTCGTTTAAGGACAAAAATTGTCGGGAAATGCGGACGTCGGCGCGAGCGAAATTTCGAAAATCAATCCCCGCCGCCCCTGCTTTTCGCTTCACTCCACTTTCATTCCGCCGTCGCATATTCCAGCACGCTGAGACGCGCCGCCATCGTTCCAGCAATCGAATGGAAGGCGTGGGCGTACTCGGAATCGGGCGCGGCGAGGACGGCGGGCATTCCCAGGTCGCCGCTCTCGCAAATGCGCGCGTCCATCGGGATACTGCCTAAAAACGGAACCGCCAGCCGCTGCGCTGCGCGTTCGCCCCCGCCCGCCCCGAACACGCCGCCGCTCATGTTCTCGATGACGCCCAGAATGGGAATTTCGCGCCCGCCGCTCTGACTCAGCGCGCGAAACATCAGAATGCTTTTGTTGGCGATTTCCTGCGCCACCTGCTGCGGGGTCATGACGATGACGACGCCGGAAAGCGGAACCTGCTGCGCCAGCGTCAGGGGCGCGTCGCCGGTTCCGGGCGGCAAGTCCACGATAAGATAATCCTGCTGCCCCCAGGCCACGTCGCCCAGCAATTGCCGCACGGTTCCCGCCACCATCGGCCCGCGCCAGATAACGGCCTTGTCGGGGTCGAGCAGGACGCCGAGCGACATCATCCGCAGGCCATGCGCGGCGACTGGCACGATGCGCGGGCCTTGCGGCGTCTCGGTCATCAGGGGCCGCTTGTCCACGCCCATCATCATCGGCAGCGACGGCCCGTAAATATCGGCGTCCAGCAGGCCCACTTTGGCTCCGGTTTGGGCAAGCGCGACCGCCAGATTGACCGCGACCGTGCTTTTGCCCACGCCGCCCTTGCCGCTCGCAATCGCAATGACGCGGCGCACGCCGGGAATCAATTCGCGCCCGGTTTTCGCCGGTTCGCGCGTTTGGGCTGTCATCTCGACGGCCACCTGTGTTACGCCCGGCAGACCCGCAACCGCTGCCGTCGCCTGCTGCTTCAGCAGGTCTTTCACCGGGCAGGCGGGCGTTGTCAGTTCGACCTTGAAGGCGACGTTGCCCTCGCAGATTTTGATGTCTTTTACAAAGCCCAGCGTCACGATGTCCCGATGCAAATCCGGGTCCTGCACCGCGCGCAGCGCGTTCAATATCATTTCTTCCGTAATCATTGGATTATCCTCGCCTCGCTGCCGAACTCCCGCGTCTCAATGCAACCTAACCCCAGCCCCTATTTTCGAGAGGGAAGCTCCCTAACCCCCGGCCCCCTTCCCCACCGGGGAAGGGGGTGACTGAACAGGAAATTTGCTGGCAAAGCGCAGTTCAACGGGTTGGCGGCGCTTTCATTCGCTCTTGTCAGCTCTCTTTGGTTTCGGGAAGAAACACCGGACTCTGGTTTCGCTCTCCCCCTTCCCCGGTGGGGAAGGGGGCCGGGGGGTTAGGCGTGTCCCCGCCCAACGAACAAAAACAAAACCGGGTTGGAACAAACAAAGGGACGGCAGGAGTATTGTACCCGATGGCGGCGTTATCCGTTCAGGCGCTCGCCGTACAGGTAGCGGTCACGGACTTTGCGGTAAAACGTGGCATGGTCGAGGATGACCAGCCGGGTCACGAATTCCGAGCGGCGCACGATCACTCGGTCGTCGCTCAGAAGCGTAAACGATGACGCGCTGTCAACGGTCAGCCGCACCTCGCCGCCATCCGATTCGATCTCGATTTCCACCGTTTCGTCGCCCGGCACGATCAGGGGCCGCGCGCTCAGGGTGTGCGGGCAGATCGGCGTGATTATCAGCGCCTGCACGGTCGGGGCGACCAGCGGCCCGCCCGCCGAAAGCGAATACGCTGTCGAGCCGGTCGGCGTGGCGACAATCACGCCGTCCGCCGGATAGGTGGCGAAGGCCGCGCCGCCCAAAAATGTTTTCAGGCGCAGCAGCTGCGTCATGCCGCTTTTTACGACGGCTTCGTTCAGGCCATACGCCCGGAAAACCACGTCGTCCTCGCGCCAGACTTCGGCCTGCACCATCAGCCGTTCCTCGAACTGCACGCGGCCCGCAAGCACGGCTTCGAGTTGGGGGAACAGGGCGTCCGGGTGCGTTTCCGTGATGAACCCGAACCGTCCCATGTGAACGCCCAGGATGGGAATCGCTTTGGGCGCGGCTATGCGCGCGGCGGTCAGGATAGTGCCATCGCCGCCCAGCGTGATGAGCAGTTGGAGGTCGGCCAGCAGATGCGGCTCGTCCGGCAGATAGGGCGTGCCGAGAACGCGCGCCGCCTCCTCGTTGAACCAAACCTCATAGCCGCGACCGTGCAGCCAGTCCCGCACGGTCGCGGCGAAAGCGAGCGCCTCCGGCCTCGTTCGATGCACCACCAGCCCGATTGCGCCCATCATCAATGACCGCCTTTGCCCTTGCCTTTGGTTTCAAGCCCTGTTCAAAAAACCGGTTCAAAAGGCTTGCAAGGGCGGGGCAAGCCCCGCCCCTACGGATGTTGGCGCTGTGAAAGCCGCCCCAATCGCTCATTTCGAATCATCGAATCCAAGCGCCGCTACCCGACCGGGATGATGCGGATGCGGCGATGCGGCTCGACCCCGACGCTTTCCGAGAACAACTGATATCGCTCCACCAGTTGATGCTGCAAACGCCGCGTGTACGAGTTGGCGGGCGAGAGTTCGACCGGCTCGCGGGACTGTTTCACCAGATCAATCGCTTCCTGCACTTCCAGAAGCGCGTTTTCCATCTCGTCTTCTTTGTTCTCGCCTGCCGCCGCCATGCCGAATATCTCGCGCAGGCAGCCCGCGATCTGCGCGTAGGTGTTGCTGCGAACCACGTAGACCGGCAGTTTCTTCTGTGCCGCCTCGCGCATTTTTCCCGGCTCGCGCTTGTAGGTCGCTTTCAGGGCGACCACGACATCGGCCTCGTTCACGTCCCGCGCGATATAAGCGGGCAGGCGGTTTTCGGCAATCGCCCGGTCCAGCCGACTGCGGCTCACGCCGTAGGGAAAGATGCGAACCGTCGCGGGAAGCGGCTTGCCCGTCGCGCCGCCATTGCCCATCGCGGCCTGCCCGCCGCTTGCGGCCCCCAACTGACCCTGCGCGCCAATCGGCTCGTCGTCGTCGCTGTCCAGTTCCGTCGGGCGCGGCGCGCTGCGTATCGGGCGCAGGGTTCCACGCCCGCCCGAAGAAGCGCCGTTCCCGGTATTGCCATTGTTGCCATTGTTGCCGTTGTTCCCGTTTGCGCCGCTGCTGCCGCCGCGCTCGCCAGCGCCGCTCCCGAAATTACCGCTGCCGCCGTTTCCATGACTGCCATTGCCGCCGCGCTCGTAGCCCCGATTTTCCACCGGCTCGCCACGCTCGCTGTGTTCGCGAATGCCGCGCGACTCATCGGCCTTCTGCGCGACCTCAATCTCGCCCGATTCGTTGCGAACGCGGATTTCCGGGCGCGGGGCCGTGCCGCGCAGCAGCTTGTCTACCGTCTTCTCGACGTCCAGGTGCAGCGCCAGCTTGTCCACTTCCATGATCTCGATGATCACGTCGAACGTGGGCGGGGCCTTGCGCTCCAGAACCGTTTTTTGCGTGCCGCGCCGCTTGGCCTCGTCGTCGGACAGCGTGACCGCCTGAATGCCGCCGACCAGATCGGAGAGCGTCGGGTTCATCATCAGGTTTTCCAGCGTGTTGCCATGCGCCGTCCCAATCAATTGCACGCCGCGCTCGGCGATGGTGCGCGCCGCGAACGCCTCCTGCTCCGTGCCGATTTCGTCAATGACAATGACTTCAGGCATGTGGTTTTCCACCGCCTCAATCATCACGTTATGCTGCTCTTCGGGCGTGGCGACCTGCATCCGCCGCGCGCGGCCAATCGCCGGGTGCGGAATGTCGCCGTCGCCGGCGATTTCGTTGCTGGTGTCCACGATCACGACGCGCTTTTTCAACTCTTCCGACAGCACGCGGGCCACTTCGCGCAGTTTCGTGGTTTTGCCCCGTCCCGGTCGTCCCAGCAGCAGGATGCTTTTGCCGCTCTCCACCACGTCCTGAATGATGTCAATTGTGCCATAAACCGCGCGCCCGATGCGGCAGGTCAGGCCGATGACGCGCCCCTGTCGGTTGCGAATCGCGGAAATTCGATGCAGCGTGCGCTCGATGCCGGCCCGGTTGTCCTTGCCGAACGAGCCGACGCGCCCGACCACAAAATCCAGGTCGTCGGCGGAAATCGGCTGTGTTCCCAGTTCGCTCGCGCGGTCGGGAAAGCGGGCTTCCGGTATCCGGCCCAAATCCATGACGATCTCAAGCAGGTCTTCCAGGCTGCCTTCCGCCTCCAGATGCGTGCGAAGGGTTTGGGGCAGCACGTCGAGCAGCTGCGACAGGTTGTCGGTGATGCGATGCTGCAAATGGCTCAACAGCGGGCGCGTTTCGGACGTTTCAACCGAAGGCGTTAGGGTGTCGGGCGCGTCGCTGAGGCCGGGGCGGGAAACGATTTGTTGTGTAATCATAAAAGGGTACAGGCCGCTCCTTTGTGGAGATGGCGGGCCAGCGCGCCGGGCGGGTAAGCCAAAAGGCGACGGGGCGGAGATACTCGGCTGGCGGAAGCCGAACTAATCGGCTGGCAAAGGCCGAGCTACTCGGCTGGCAAAGGCCGAGCTACTCGGCTGGCAACGGCCGAGCTACTCGGCTGGCGAGGGCCGATAGCGCCGCTCCGGGCGAAAGGCTGCCAGTTCGCGATGCGCCCGCGAAGCAAACAACGTGCGGCGTTTCCGGCTTGCGGCGCAAAAACGCCAACCGCGAACGCGGGGGTTCAGTTCCCTGACCTCGCGTCGTCGGCGGAAAGGACAGCAGGCGAAATCGGCCTGCGTCGCTCGGCAGCGTCCCAAACGTCTACCTATGTTGTCTGCCACTTATCAAGACCGAAATTTTCGTCGAAAAGTTTCTCGCGCTTCAAATAAAATCCTGAATTCGCCTTCGCGCGCCCCTCCTGTCGCGAACGAGAATGCCGGGTCGTGGTAAAATAGGCGCGTCTGTTAGGAGGGTTCGTCGAAAAGGCGGAGAACGGGTAGAGAACGGGAATAAATCCCCGTTCTGAAATGCACAGACCACCTGCGTGGCCTGCAATGCCGCTGCTACAAAACGCTTTCAGAGTGCGAAGAAGCCAGAACCTCTTCGCTCCGGCGCTTCCTTTTAGCCCGCGCAGGCAGACAAGGGCGAGTGCGCGTTCAGCCAGCGCAAGCCTGTGCGCTGTAACGTATCTAGCCCGCGCAGGCGGGCTGTGGATTTCAGAACGGGGTTTCAATCCCGTTCTCCCCGTTCGGAGGAGCCGACAGCCTGACGCCGGGAACAGGCGGCTTGTCGCGCGGCGGCGACGACCGGGCGGAGCGCTTCCTCAAGACGAAACGCGCCCGCGAACGCGCGCGAATACCAGACGAAACAAGAAGCAAGAGGATTTTGACACGCAGGCGGCGAATCAACGCCTATTCTATTTCCGTTCCACTTCTCTTTCGATTTCAATGCTGAATCATTTTATGCCACAAGGAGTCCGTTTTGAAAATTCCGTCCCGCTTCCGCGCTTCCGCCCGATGGTCTTTCCCGCTCGCCCTTCCCCTCCTCGCCGCGCTGTCCGTTTCGCCCGCTGCGGCGCAAATTCAGCGCGCCGGAGGCAACCCCTTCGCGCCGCCCCGCGCCACGCTGCAGTACGCTCGTACCCGCGATTACCACGTCCGGCATTTGCAGTTGGTATTCAACATTGACGGCGGAACGCTGGGCGCGCAGGGGCTGGTCACGCACTACCTCGCGCCCCTGCGCGACGACGTGAAAACCATCGTCCTGGACGCCGGAGCCAACCTGAATATCCTCGAATGCCGGATTGACAATGCCGCCTGCACGTTCGCCCGCGATAAAGACACGCTGACGATCATGCCGGTCGTTCCCCTCGTTC
>JBBRNU010000201.1:0-7335 GCA_038230115.1 Chthonomonadales bacterium
GGAGGCGGCGGCGATCCTGGGGGTGACGGAAGGGACGGTGCGGGGTTATGTGGCGCGGGGGCGGCTGTTGAGCTGCCAGAAGGAGCCGGGGCGCAACGGGGCGGCGCATCGGTTTGCGCTGCGGCTGGTGGAATATTTGCGGGACAATGGGCGTCGGCGGAAGCGTCGGGAGACGTGGGAGAGGTTCGGGTCGTTTTTCGGAAAAGCGGAACGGAGCGAACCGATTGTTCCGCTGGAAGAAATGCGGTGGCTGACGACGCGGCAGGTGATGGAGTGGCTGGGGGTGAGCGCGGCGCGAGTATGTCGGCTGCGGCAGTCGGGGCGGATTTACGCGTATCGGCGTCGGCGTCCGGCTTCCGAGTTGGGGGCGTCGCTGTGGCTGCATTCGCGGGCGGACGTGGCGCGGCTGCTGGAAGACGCGGGGTTTCAGCGGAAACGGGCGGGATGGAAGCAGGCGCAGACGACGATTATTTTCAAGACGACGGCGTGGCCGGGGAGCGTGGGAACGTTTCGGTCGGGGCTTTAGCGGGGCGAGAGGCCTGCGGCGTAGGGCCTCCTCTTCCTGCGTTTCGGGGAGAGGAGGTTTTTTGTTTGAGCAGCCCAGCGATTGTCCCACGTCGCCGAAGTCTCTGCGCCTTTCTCCATGTCGCCGTTCCGCAACGTCAGCGCAGTCGCGGCGGGTTAAGGCGTTTGCGTGACCGTCGCTGGCGTCGTCGGGGCTTTCGGCGCGGCGGCAAAGGCGGCGGCGACGCCTTTTTCGTTCGGGCCGGGCGGGGCGATGCGCCACATGCCGTAGCATTGCCCGTTGACCCAGGCCCAGCGCGTGACCGGATCAACGCGGATCGCCGCGACCTCGTGCGGGCCGGAAGCGTTCGGGCCAGTCAGAGGCTTGTTGGGCGTCAGGTTCGTCCAGGTCGCGCCACTGTCGGTGGAGCGGCAAACCGTCGTGTGGCTGGCATACACGTTTTTCGGCCCGCCAACGTACAGGACGGACGGGGCGCGGGGGTCAACGGCGACCGTCGTGACGCGCATACTGCCGTATTGATCCGGGGGCGTGTCGAGCGTCGTCCACTGCCCCCCGGCGAACGCTTTGAGTTTGTCCTGCGAGGCCGCGTACAGTCGCCCCTTCTGGCCGTCGAACGCCAGGTCGGACACGCCGCCCGCGACGTCGGCGACCTTCGTCCAGGTCGCGCCCTTATCGGTCGAGCGCACGACCGTATCGCCCTTCCGTCCGTACAGCGCGTGCGAAACCGCGTCGTCCGTGTACACGCTGTCGCAGTCCGGCATCGCCGCCCAGGTTTCGCCCTTGTCAGTGGAGCGGAAATTCGAGGCGAAGAGAACGCTGGCGTCGGTCGGATCGCTGAACGAAACGTCGGAACCGGCCCAGACCAGCGGCTTGCCGTCCGCGCCTTTCGGGGTCGTCCAGGTTTTGCCGCCGTCGCGCGAAATTCGCAACTGACGCGGGCTGCCCCAGCTTTCGGCGTCGCCGCACCACATCACCTGATCGTCTACGGCATGACCTCCGTAACAAAACCCGCCCCAGCCCTTGCCGGAAACGTCGCGATAGTTCCAGGTCGCGCCGCCATCGGTCGTGAAGGCTCCGTTATAGTCCTGAAACGCCAGGAAAACGGTTTTGGGGGTGTGCGCGCTGAAGTTGAACAGCCCGCCGAGCATGACGCCATTGTAGCCGTTATTGCTCCAGCGGAACGTTCTGGCCCCGTCCGTAGATTTTGTCACCCAGTCGCCACCCAGTCCAAAAACCACGTCGGGGTCGGTCGGATGCCAGGCGATCAAGCCCTCGCGGACGTTGTAGGGGAGCGGTTCCAGGCGGTTGTCGTATTTCCACGTCTGCCAGGTCGCGCCTGCATCATGGCTGGCGAAATAAACCGATTTCCAGTGGTCGCCCGCTATCCAGCAGGTCATGCGCTTCGGGTCGGCGGGGCTGACCTTGACGTTCAGGACGGGCTTGCCGTTCTGTCGGTCGAGACCGGCGCTGGCGAGCGGCGCGAAAGTTCGGCCCGCGTCGCGCGAAATCAGGACGCCTTCGGAGCCGCTGATGTACACGTTGTCCGGCGCGGAGTTCGTCACGTCCAAACCGTGAACTTCGCCGTTGTGCGTTTTGGCGAACGTTTTGCCGCCGTCCTCGCTGCGAAAAAAACCGTCTCTGCCGCCGACATAAACGACGCTGCGGCGCGTGGGGTGCGTTTGCAGCCGGGCGGGAACGCCCCGGTCGGGATTGGGCGCAAGCGGGGAGGGGCCGACTTTCGCCCAGGTCGCGCCGCCGTCGTCGGTTCGGTAGAGCGCCTGCAAGTTCGCGGTGTAATAGGCGACCGTGCAATAGCCTTTGGCGGCGTCGAACGAGCCGGGTTCGTAAGCGAGCGCGCCGCCCGGCCCGTCGAGCGCGCCCAGAACGTGCCGCCAGCTCGCCGCCTTGTCAATCGAAAGATAAACACCGTTGGGCGTTGGCCCCCAGGTTTGGCCCCAGTCCATCGAGTTGCCGCCTGCGCCCAGCGCGCGGCGAGGATTGCGCGGGTCTATTGCGAAGGCATTGGCTCCGCGCGCGTTCCAGCCCACGCTGGCCTGCTCCCACAGTTTGCCGCCATCGAGACTGCGGTACAATCCGCCCACGTCAATGCCGAGCAGCAGGAAATTGGGGTCGGCGCGGCTGATGACCAGGGCGCGCGGAACCTGCGCGCCCTCGCCGCCTGGCGTGACGCCCGCCTTCGCGTCTTCCGGCGACCGCAGCGGCATTCGCTCCCAACGCGGCGCAGCAGCGGAGGCAGGCGAGGCGGCCTTCGCCTTTCGAGGAAGTTTTTTCGCGCTTTGCCCGCCCGCAGGCGCGAGCATAGGAACGCCAAGAGTCGCCGCCAGCGCCAGCAGGGTCAAGGAAAAGGGTCTGTACAAAGTCATTCACTCCTCAGCATGGCAATCGCGTTCTTTCGACGCCGCGTAATAATTGGCTCTACAGCAAACGTTTACCGTAAAAGCGACATTGCTTTGACGAGATAGGGCGGGCGGATCGTTCGGCGGCCAATGGCGGCAATCCTGCGCGGCGAGGGCGGTATCAGGGAGCCGAAGGGCTGGCTTCCACTTTCAGGTAAATGGCGCGCGGGGCCTCCGGGAAATACTTGAGCAGGGCCGGACAAAGCCAGCCTTCCATACCCAGGGCTGCGGAACGATAAATGTTGCCGCTCAATTCCGGGCGCACCCACTCGACTTTGTGCTGATAGCCCGGAAACGCTTCCGCCGAAAAGACCATCCGAAAGCCCTTCTCCGCGTCGGGAATGCTCGCTGTCAGCGCGTCAATAATGACGTCCGCGCCCCCGACGAACGGTTCCTGGATCAGCCCGACGCGCGCATCGTCGAAGACCCACATTCCCTGATATTTATAGGGCGCGATAACAGACAGAGAATTCATCTTGTCCCCTTTCCGAAAAGTTTCAATACATGCGGAGATGCTGTTGGCGAATTCCGAAACGCCTGGGACTGTGAGGGCAAGGTGGAATCGACGCTTTCGAAACCGATCTCAGCCTGAACGAAAGAATTCGCCAACGGCGCCCCCTGGAAGACAGCCTTTTTCCTTACAGACCCATATCGCACGAAAACGACGTTGCCGAAAGCCGAAAGGCAGCCGTAAAGCGGCTGATATTCGGTATTTTCGCTTAGACGAGAAAGACGAGTATTTGTCGCTGTCGGCCTCACGAGCTGGCGCCGGCGCATAACCTGGCGCATCTGGAAAGACGAAATAGAGGTTTGCGTGTTTCGGCGGGAACGCAGGTACAATTATCTATCTGGCAATCAAATTAAAACAATTTTGATGGATACTTCTCCATGCGGACGCTTTCGAGAGGGTATTTTGAATGCAAAACGACGCCTCCAATACCACCCAGGGCGAGAATAGACTGTATGGGTTAGACTGGCTGCGTTTTTTTGCGATTTTGGCGATTGTTTCTATTCACAGCAGCGATGAGGTCTTTCGGCGGCATAACTGGTTTCCCACAATGAACGCCGAAGCCAAGTTCTATTTTTCCTTTAGCGCGGCGCTGCGCTTCGGCACGCTGACATTCTTTATGATGTCGGGTTTCCTTATGGAGACGCGCCTGCTTCGCGCTGGCAAGCGCCCGGAAGCGCGCTGGAAACGCTATGCCATTCCCCTTCTCGCAGCCTCCAGCGTTTATACAGCCGTAACGATAGGCGAAGCGGCGGCGATGAAGAAGCCTCTCGACCCTGGCATGTTGCTGCTCAAGTTTCTTTGCGGACAGGCTTTCTACCACACCTGGTTTTTACTGAATGCGCTTGTCTATGCCGTAACGCATCGTATCCTGCGTTTCTTTGCCTCGCCGCGAGTTTTCTGGGTCGTCGCCATCGGCTATACCCTCCTTTTTGCATTTACACGCTCCTACTGGCATACGGCGGAGGAATTTGGCACGCCCGCGTCTGCTTTCCCCCGCCTTTTTTTCGGAGCCGCCTACTATATTTTTGGTATCTGGGCGGCCTCTCGCCTCCAGATGTTACGTCGAATTTCCCTTTGGTTCACGACTTTGCTGATCGTTTCGGGAGGCGTGGGGGCAATTCTCTATGGCGTCTTGCTGCGGGAACGCTATCGCTTCAACTTCGGTCTGGAAGCGCTATCGCTTGGCCTCTTTTTGACCGCGTTGCACCGCTGCTCGCCGCCTCCGGCGCTGGTAAGACGCATTGTCGCCAGTTCGCTAGGCATTTATCTCTGGCATCCGCTGGCGCTGGCCCTCATTCATATCCCTGAGAGAAAACTTTTCGGAACTGCGCTTTCCAATTCACAAGATGCGGCCTTGCTGCTTTTCGATATTCTGATTGCGATAGGAGGCGGTCTGCTTGTTTCCGAAACGCTGGCTCGCGCGCCACTCCTGCGTCCTATCGCACGGTAGCCCGGTCGGACGCGGATTTGTTTTTGTCGTTTGCGGCTCCCGGCATTCCAGCGGCTTCCTGCGGGCGCGAGACGCCGCGCAGAAAAACAGCCGATCAAACCGCTTCGTCATTCCGTCCCTGCTTGCTCGGCTCCTGTCAGCCCAAGCCGCCGCGGAAGCAACGGTATCATTCCACCCCTGGACGCTAACCGACAACGCTGCGACCGCAAGCGCTGCTACTCGCACTGCGCTGTACGCGAACAATCAATCCACGCTTTGAGAGGCCGAAAACGAATTCGCCAACCGTATCCGCAAACTTCCAACGACTGTTCAACTTACCATGACTATTTTCCGCTGGCGGTGACGAATGTCCTGCCAGCGCGTAATTTGGGGCGCGGCCTTTCATCGCTTTCGCAGCGACTTCGGAAAGGCGGCGGACGCAGCGCGGGCGAACGGGAAACGCGTTTCTACAATCCTGAACCCCGACGACGCGCCCCAATTAAGATTGAGAAGATCGAAGGAGACACACAATGGGCGAATTTGAAAGCTCGCTGACCATCCAGGCGACCCCGGACGCCATTTTCGACTTTGTGGCCGACATCGGCAACCTGCCCAAGTACCTGCCCACGACCCACAACGCGCAGTCGCAGGGAAATGACCGGGTGCGCGTGCAGGGCGAAGCGAACGAGCATAAGTACGACGCCGACGGCTATCTGCGTCCCGACGCGGCGAAGAAACGGCTGGAATGGGGCGCGGACGAGGGCTACTATTCCGGCTGGCTCCAGATCGAAAACGTGAGCGATACGGCCTCGCAGGTGACGGTGCATATTTCGCTGCGCGGCAACCCGCCCGGCAGCGACCCGAACCAGAAGCCCCCGGACGGCAAAATCCAGGAGGGTCTGCACACCGCCCTCGCATCCATTCAGAATCAGGTGGAAGGGCAGGGCGGCAAAGTCGAGCCGAGCGCCGCGACCTGAGCGCCGACCGCCTGACAATCCCCCGACACCGTTGCGGCTGCGTCCCGCAGCAGTCGAAAATTCATGGGGACGTGTCTGAGCAGCCCCGTAGAGTAAGTTCGTCGAATGGCGACGGAGGGCGACGAAATTCATTTCTTCGCTTCCCGTCTCATGCTCTCTACAGGCGATTGCATGGCCGCGCCCGTGAAGAAACGCCCGATCGCCCGTTTGCAGTTTCTTCCGCACAGCCCAATGCAGCTAATGCGGCGCGGCGAAGGGGTCGGCTGGCTCCGGGGGCAGGCCCGCCGACCCGCCGGGCGCGGGCGGAACAAAGGACTTGATCGGAACCGCGCCGCTGACGCCCTGCAAATCGGGCGCGGTCTCGCCAATGCCCGGCGCGACTTCCGACTGCCCGTCGCCGGTATCCACGTCGGGATTCTTCACGCCCGGATGCCGTTCCGCCGAAGGATGTTTTTGCAGGGCGTCGCGCAGAGCGTTGGTCAGCGTCAAGGCTTGCCGCCAGGCGCGGCGCATCATCTGTTCCGGCGACGCATGGTATTGCTCTTCGTAGGTCAGGGCCGTCGTCAGGGCGGTCTGCTGCACCGCCGTGAGCGTGGGGGGCGTTTCAACAAGCGCGTGGGCGCGGCTGGCGGTCGCATCGTCGCTGTCGTCGTCATGGGAGGGTCGGCGGGCGGGCGTCAGGCTGGAACCCGCAGGGCCGGCCAGCCCGCTGCGTTCGAGGTAATTTTGCACGGCTTCCCGACCCGCGCCCCAGGGAACCCCGTACCGGCTGACGTGCGCGTCGCGTAGAGTCTGGTCGGCCCGCAAATGCTGCGCGCCTTCTTCCAGCGCCTGGATCGCCTGCTCCGCCGTGTGATAGTTTTCGTCCCGCCGCGTCACCAGGGTCAGCGCCTTGCGCGTTTTCCCCAGCGCTTCGGCCAGATTCAGCGGAACTTTGCCGTCCACCAGCTGCTTGCGAAGCCAGTTCAGTTTCCAATATACGTCGGCCAGGTCAATATAATCTTCGTCCGGGGTATGGATGCTGCTCCCGGCCAGGCTGCCGCCCGCCGCTCCACTCGCATACGCGGCGTCAGACACGCGAACGGACGGGATTTTCACGGGATCCTGCACTTGCAGCGGACGGCCCGACGTGACATCGGCGCGGGCCTGCAAAACCTGCCCGTTGTCGCCCAGGTCTTTCAAAACAAAATCGTCCGGCTTGTTTTCTTGCACTTGCTGTCGGTTACCGCAGCCCGCCAGCGCGCCGAACGCCGCGAAGCAAGCCAGCGCCGCCGCTATCGAAACGCCCCGTCGTCGGGACGCCCGCCCGCGCTCCGCGCGTCCCGAAACGTCCGTCGCGCCTGAAATAGTTGGTTTGCTCGTCATTGCCGCCCTCCCGCCTTCGCCCGGACTTGCGTTGTGTCGCCCGAGCCTAACATTTCTATTATGGCCCGAATTCGCGCCGCGTGCAATCGTTCGCCTTGATTTGGTTTGAC
>JBBRNU010000202.1:0-7308 GCA_038230115.1 Chthonomonadales bacterium
CTTCGCTTGGTAGCCTGCGGCTGTGTGTCCTTCGGACACGCCCTGTAGACAAAACGGAATTTCGTTCTGACTTCCGTGTCCGAAGGACACACGGCGGAACGCCACAAGCGAAGAAATTCATTTCGTCGCCGCTTGTCGGGCCACTTTCGACAACGGTAGGTGTCAATCTCGCTTCCCGGAAGGTCATTCCAGACCGGCTTCGGCCAGTTCGATGGCGGTGACGAGCGCGCGGGCCTTGTTCAGGCACTCTTGATGCTCCTGGGCCGGGATGGAGTCGGCGACCAGACCGCTGCCCGCCTGCAAATACGCCGTCTGTCCGTCCGCCAGCATCGTCCGAATGGCAATCGCCATGTCCATGTCGCCGGAATAACTGAAATACCCGACCGCTCCCGCGTAGTACCCCCGGCGCGTCGTCTCCTGCGTGTCAATGATCTCCATCGCCCGCACTTTCGGCGCCCCCGAAACCGTTCCCGCCGGGAAGCAAGCCCGCATCACGTCGAACATATCCCGGTTTGGGGCCAGACTGCCCGTCACATTGGACACGATGTGCATGACGTGCGAGTACCGCTCGATTGTCATCAGTTCGTCCACGCGCACGCTGCCATACGCGCACACGCGCCCGATGTCGTTGCGGCCCAAATCCACCAGCATGATATGCTCGGCGCGCTCTTTTTCGTCGGCCAGCAGTTCCGCTTCCAGCCGCGCGTCTTCGGCCTCGTTCTGGCCGCGCGGACGGGTTCCCGCGATGGGGCGGACGCGCACGGTTCCGCGCTCGACCGTGACGAGAATTTCCGGTGACGAGCCGATAATTTTGCGGTCGCCCAATGCCAGATAGTACATATAGGGGGAAGGATTGACCGAGCGCAGCGCGCGGTAAAGGTCGAACGGCGGCACGGTGAACGCCACGCGGAACCGCTGCGAAAGCACGATCTGAAAGGCGTCTCCGGCCAGAATGTGCTGACGGCAGCGCTCCACGCCCAACTCGTAATCTTCACGTGGCGTAAGGGGTTCCACGCGCACGCGGCGGGGCTGCGGCGGGTTGTCGCGGTCGGGCGACAAGGGGGAATCGTCGGGGGCCGCGTCCTCCTCAACAGGAACGGGCGGGGGCATAGGGACGCGCAGGCGCGCGACCAGCCGGTCAATCTTTCGCGCCGCTTCATCGTAAGCGGCTTCGACGTCATTTTCGACGTGCGCGTTGCACAGGACGATGAGCCGATGCCGCACATGATCGAAGATCACGAGGGTATCCGTGAACAGGAGACAGGCGTCGTCCACATTCAGATCGTCGGGGCTGGAATCGGGCAGGTTCTCAAAGAAGCGCACGATGTCGTAACCCAAAAATCCGACCGCGCCGCCGCAAAAACGTGGCAGATCGGGCGAGGCCACGTATTGATACCGACTCAAGAGCGCCTTGACAAGCGTAAGCGGGTCGTCGCTGGGCGCGATGGTTTCGACGCGCGTGCGGCTGCCTTCGGTGATCGTGGCGACGTCGCCCTTGCTGCGAAAAATCAGCGACGGGGCCACGCCCAAAATCGAATAACGCCCGATGCGCTCGCCGCCCTCGACGCTTTCCAGCAGAAATGCGAACGGCTCGGTTCCGTCGGGCGTGTGCGTGATTTTCTCAAAGGCCGAGACTGGGGTCAGGCGGTCGGCCAGCAGTTCGCGATAGACGGGAATCAGGTTGCCGCGCCGAGCCAGGGCGCGAAATCCGTCACGGTCGGGTTGAATCATGATGCCTCGCTGCCGCCCGTAAGAGAAAGTGAGAGGGGAGCGACCGGAAAAAGAGGGCGGCGGGAATGCGCCATTATACCTCAAAACCGGGCGGGCGTTGTGTGACCTTTCGCGGGGCAGAGGGAATTTTTTACCACAGAGACACAGAGGCACGGAGAGGGAAGAAGAGTTGAGGAGAGGCGGGGGTGATCTTTTGGCGCGCGGTTCGTATGTTAGCGCAGGATTTTGGATAAACCCAATGTGCCGCTGATGCTCGCCTGCTCGTAGAACGGGATTGAAACCCCGTTCTGAAATGCACAGACCATCGAACGGGAATAAATCCCCGTTCTGAAACGCACAGACCACCTGCGTGGCCTGCAATGCCGCTCCGCCAGGAGGTTTCAACTTGCGGAGGCGAACGCATCAGAGCGCGTTTTTAGCCTGCGTAAGCCTGCGCGCTGTAACGTATCTAGCCCGCGCAGGCGGCTCAGGCATTTCAGAACGGAGATTTATTCCCGTTCTGCCCGGTTGACGCGCCTTTCAGAACGGGCCTTCCTGCCCGTTTGTCAGGCGCGCGGGCTTGAGTGGCAAGTTGAGTGGATAATGAGACTGCGGGGTTCGAGGAGCGATTGACGTGGCGGCGAGCGAGACGATAACCGACCTGTTGATTGTGGGAGCCGGGCCTGCCGGACTGCACGCGGCGTGCGCGGCGCAGGATTTGGGCCTGTCGCACCGCATTCTGGATCGGCGCGGGCTGGCCCATTCGTTCGTCGAATATCCGCAATCCCTGCGCTTCTTTTCGCCCCCGGACGAGATGGAAGTGGGCCGCGTCCCCTTCCCGATGCGCGGCGGCGACAAACCGACGCGCGAGGACATTCTGCCCTACTTTCGCGCGGTCGCCCGGCATCGCAACTTGACGCTTTCGCTCTGGGAACGAATTACGGACGTGCGGCGCGAGGGCGGCGTTTTCGTGGTTCGGACAACGCTGGAGCCGAACGGCGACGAGGAACGGATGTATCGCGGGCGGGCGATACTGCTGGCGTCGGGCGTCTGGGACGTTTCGCGCCGTCTGGAATGTCCGGGGGCGGACTTGCCGCATGTCGCGTATCGTTTTCACGAGCCGACTGAATATTTCGGCATGAACGTCCTAGTCGCAGGCGGCGGCAACAGCGCGGTTCACGCCGCCCTGACCCTGGCCGAAGCGGGCGCGCGCGTGACGTTTGCGATGCGCCGCGCGCCGGTCGCGTACCAGAGTCATTTGCGGCCCTTCGTAGTGCGCGATCTGGAGTTTGCGGTCGAGGAGAAGCGGCTGACCCTGCACACGGGCGTCGCCGTCGCGCGCATCGAGCCGCAAACGGTCTGGCTGCAAGCGTTCGCTTACGATGGCGAATCTCCCCGCGCAGGCGAGCCGACCGGCAGTCCGTTTGCGGTTCCGGCCCGCTTCGTGTTCGCGCTGCTGGGGCAAAAGGGTGACCCCGCTTTCTTTTCGATGCTGGGCCTGTGCCTGGAACCGGACGGACGTCCGACGCGCGATCCCGACACGTTCGAGACCAATGCGCCCGGCGTGTATGTCGCCGGTTCGCTCGCCGGAACGAAAATTGACATCATCCTGACCGCCCGCGAGCAGGCCGCAAACGTTGTGGCCCGCATCGCCGAACGCCTGCGCGCCTGATCGGACAGGGAAGGGACGGCGGAGAGCCGATTCTGAAACGCAAAGCTTTCGGAAACCGAGAAAGCCGAGGGGTTTTAACCCCTCGGCGTTTAGTATTTCCAATCTTTCTACCCGTGAAAATTCAAGCGAGGAGCCTCTATTCGTGAAAATAATCGCCTTGCTGCTGGGCGCGCTGATTGCGCTGGGAATTGCCGCACACGGGCAGGACAAGCCCGAAACGCCGAAACTGCCCGATGATGTTGTGATGCTGCGGAACCTGCCCTACGGAACGGGCGGCGGGCGTCCCTTGACGATGCACCTGCTGAAGCCCAAGAAACCGCTTCGTCAGTACGCGCCGGTCATCGTGTTTATTCACGGCGGCGCGTGGTACGAGGGCGGCAAAGACGACGGCCTGTCGCACTTGACCCGTTTTGTGCAGCGTGGCTACATCGGGGCCACGATTGATTACCGGCTGACCGGCGAGGCGATTTTTCCGGCGCAAATCGAGGACTGTAAATGCGCCATTCGCTACCTGCGCGCCCATTCAGTCGAGTACGGGCTGGACCCGGATCACATCGGCGTTTGGGGCGAGTCGGCGGGCGGGCATCTGGCGGCCCTGCTCGGCGTGTCGCTCAATGATAAGTCGCTGGAAGGCAAGGGCGGGCTGGAGAAGTATTCCAGCCGCGTGCAGGCCGTCGTGGATTGCTATGGCCCGACCGACCTGCTGAAAATTGGCCGCTATCCAAGCGAGATCAAACACGACGCGGCGGATTCGGCGGAATCGCGTTTGATCGGCGGGCCGATTCAGGAAAACAAAGACAAGGCCATCAAAGCAAGCCCGATCACTTATGTCGGCAAGGACAGCCCGCCGTTCCTGATTTTGCATGGCGACAAAGACCCCATCGTGCCGCTGAACCAGAGCGAACTGCTGGCGAGCGCGCTGAAAAAAGCGAAAATCGAGGTGACCTTCTATGTGGTAAAGGGCGGCGGGCATGGCTTCGGCGGGCCGGAAATTGACGCGATGATCGCCTCGTTTTTCGACAAGCACCTTATTAAAGAAAAAGTCGAGCGCCCGCAGACGTCGGAACCGAAATTGTGACGCGCGGAGCAGAAGAAGAAGAAGCGGGCGAAAAGGACGGCGGGGCGCGCGTCCTCAATGCCGCTGAGGCTGGGGAAGCGTTGGGCTTCGACGCGGCGCGGCTGGCTCGCGTCAACGACTTGCTCCAACGCGCGCTGGACGACGGCCTGTTTTCCGCCGCCGCGTATGCCGTCCTGCGTCGGGGCCGGGTTGCGACGCAGGGGATTTTGGGCTGGGCGCAGCCGGACATGAACCCGCCCGTTTCGGCCACCCTCGAAACCGTGTTCGACCTCGCCTCGCTGACCAAGCCGATGACGGCCATTCTTCTGCTGCAGCTGGTCGCGCGGGGCCGTCTGCACCTGGGGCAGCGCGTGCGTGAATTCCTGCCGGAAGCCGGGGACGCGCCGGTCGGGGCGATCACGCTGCGGCAGCTCGCCACGCACACCGGCGGCTTGCCCGCCTGGAAGCCGCTTTACACGACGCAGGCCGCGAACGCGCTGGCCGATATTCTGGCCGGGTCGTTGGAATCCGAGCCAGGCGCGCAGTACAAATACAGCGACCTGGGCTATATTCTCCTCGGCGAAATCCTGGCCCGATTGGAAGACGCGCCGCTCGACCTCCTGGCCCGTGACCGCCTGTTTCGTCCGCTCGGCATGAACCGGACCGGGTATAATCCGGCGCGCGAGGGCGCGGCGACGGGGAAAAACGCCTGCGCCGCGACCGCCAATTGTCCCTGGCGCGCGGGCAAAATTCTTGTCGGCGAAGTGCATGACGCCAACGCGCACAGCATGGGCGGCGTTTCGGGCCACGCCGGACTATTCGCCAATCTGCCCGACCTGATTGCGTTCGCCCGCGCTTTTCAGCGCGTGGAAGGAAAACCGGCCCGCGAGCGGGAAGAGTGGGAAGGAAGAGCGGAGGAAGCGGAAACGAAGCATGAGGCGGGGGCGCGGGAAAATCCTGACGATCCGTTCGCGCCGCTTGGCCCGCTCGCCCGACGGCTGGCCGAGCGCAATCAGCTCGACCCTGTGATGGGCGGTCATTCCATCGGCTGGTTTACGCCGCCCAACCCCATGCTGCCCGCCGGGGATTTGCTTTCGCCGCGCGCTTTCGGGCATACCGGCTTCGCGGGCGCGTCGCTGGTTTTCGACCCCGAACACGACCTGACCCTGATTTTGCTGACCAACCGCGTGTACAGTCGAGCCGACGGCGCGCACATCCTGCGCCTGCGCCGCCAATTCGCCAACCTGGTTGCAGGCGCGCTCCGCGTCGGGCCAGCGAACGCGCCGATTTAAGAAGCCCGGCCCTCCCGCGCATTGAAAAACTATGTCAAGACCGTTCTCGCTCATTGCAAGGCGTTGTCCAACTTGTGAACAGAGCGGCAGTTTAACCCGCGCAGGCGGGTTTTACAAGTCCAGCCGGGGGTTTTAACCCCTCGGCTTCCAGCATTACAATTCCAGGGCGGGCGCTTTACCCCCGTGTCCTCGCACAAGACTTCGGAAAGGAAACCTGTTGGAGCCGTTTTTGATACTGCTGGCGCTGACGAGCGGCGGCGTGGGCGCGGCGCGTCTGCGGCGGCGCGGGCGGGATGCGCGCCGTCTGGCCGGCCTGCGCGTCGAGGCGGAAGACTTACACGCCATCGGGAAAATCATCGCAGCGCTGGATTCGCCGCACGACCCGACGCGCGCGTTCGCCATGACCACGCTGACGCAAATGCTGCCGCGCTTGCATCCCGGCGAGTCGCCGCGATTAACGCCCGAAGCGCACGCGGCCTTGTGCCGCCACCTGATGAACAGCTCGCCCCCGATGCGCGATTACGGGGCGTACATTCACCGTTACACGGAATTCGCGCTGGCGACCCTCGCGGCGTTGGGGCGGGTTGGCGAAGGCGACGACCTGCGCGCCGTGCGAAAACTGGCCCGCGACAGCACGGACGCCCGCATTCGCAAGGCCGCCAGCGACTGCCTGGACGCGCTCAACGCCAGCCTGGAAACCCGCAAAATCGGCGAAA
This sequence comes from Chthonomonadales bacterium, assembly GCA_038230115.1. Classification (GTDB taxonomy): domain Bacteria; phylum Armatimonadota; class Chthonomonadetes; order Chthonomonadales; family Chthonomonadaceae; genus JBBRNU01. The sequence goes on from JBBRNU010000202.1 coordinate 6,448, forward strand.
CCCTGCTGCGGGCGGCGACCGGGGCCGCGCCAACCAGCGGAGCCGACATCCTGCTCCGCGCCGCCAGCCCGTCTGCCGGGACGACGGCCAGTGACGAACTGCTGCGCGCTTCCCGTGAGGAAGACCCGCTCGCTTTCCTCGCCCCCGACCCGCGCCTCGAACTTGAACCGGAAATCGAACCTGAAACCGCCCCGCCCTCAACGCCCCGCGAAACGCCCGACGACGCGAAACCGGGCGTCTGATCGCGTCAGCCCCCGATGATTCGCAAAATAATCTCGCCCGCCTGTTTCAGTCAATCGCCGCCGCCCCCGCTTGCGCCCGTGCGCTGGTTCAAGGTCGTGCCAATGGCGGTTTCCGCCGTGTTGACGAACGTGTCGCGGTCGCGGATAATAGCCTGGGGCGGCAGGTTCGGCGAAAGCGTGCCGACGCCGGGGATTTTCTTGACCGCCGTGCCAATCGCCATGAACTCGATGATGCCGCCGCCCAGCTGGTACACGTTGGTTTTGATGCCCACCACGTCATCCGCCCCGCAGGCCGTCGCGTCCTGCGCGATGCGGGCGATGGCGTTTTCGCGCGCCTCGTAAATCAGGCTCGTCAGCTCGCTGATTTCGCCCCGGCCCAATGCTTTGAACGCCGACGTGATGCTGCCGACGAAGCCGAGCGAATAGACCGACACGCCCAGCACCAGTTGAATCGGCATGTAGCCCATGTGAATCAGGTTCCACATCTCCTCGTTCGTCAGGTCGCTGGAAACCGGAGCCTGACTGTATTCCGGCGGCAAGGCGGGGTGATGCGAGGCCGTGCCGATCATCACCATTTCCTGCTTTCCCTTGAACGGAATAATCGAGGTTTCGATGCCGA
>JBBRNU010000203.1:0-7304 GCA_038230115.1 Chthonomonadales bacterium
ACAATGGCCTCCCTTTCGGAAGCTCTGTACGCGCTGCCGACGGAACGACTGCGAAGTTTGGTGCAGGCGCGCGACATAGACCCCAAAAAATTTTCGCTGCTGCCGACCAAACGCCAACTGGTTCAGCTGCTCACCTCGGAGCTGGCGAAGCACGCCTCGATTGCCGCCGCCCTGCAGCAGTGCAATGCGCGTGATCTACGCCTGCTGCAGCTGCTCGTTTCGCTGGAAAGCGGGCAGGTCGTGAAGTGGAAGAAAATCCTGGACGCGCTGGGCGCCCCCGACTTGCAAAAGGCGCTGGAGCCGGTCATGGCGCGGCTCGAAACGCTGGGGCTGGCGTTTCGCATTGGCGACGGCATCCTGATTCCCGGCCCGGTCACGCAGCAGGTTCCGGCGACGATTGCCGCGCGCTACACGCTTGCCCGCTGCCTCAACGCCTATGACATGAACGCGCTGCGCCGTATCTGCGGCACGCTCGAACTGCACGTCGAGCCGCTTTCCAAAAACAACTGCGTCACGGCGATTTGCGCGCATCTGCTGGAAAACGGCCCTGCGCTGGCCCTGAAAAAGCCGCTTGACGAGGAAGAAATCGCCGTGCTGGAATATCTGGCGCAGCTGGGCGGGGCGGCGACCGCGCTGGAAACCGCGAGCGCCGCGCTGGACGGCAAAACCGACGATTTTTTCCGCTACGACTGGCAAAATCGGTGGAAACAGGGCCGCGAGCGCAACGCCATTGACCGCCTGATGGCGCGCGGCATTCTGCATGTCGTGTCGCAGAACTACGGCTTCAACCTGTATCTCGTCATTCCCGGCGACCTGCTGCGCGTGCTGGTAGGAAATATTGACCAGGATTTCTGGATCAGCCCTGACGTGGCCCTGCAAACGGCGGACGCTCCGCCCGCCCAAACGGTCGAGGCGGGTCTGGCCCGCGACGTGGTGTCGCTGTTCGGGTTCGTGGCCGCGCAGGAAGCGGTTCGCACGAATACGGGCTACATTCACCGCACCAGCCTGAAGAATCTGGCCCGAACGCTGAACCTGACGAGCGAGCGCTACGCCGCCTTTCTCTACGCCGTCTGCCGCGAGGCCGATTTAATCGCGCCCGTCGGCGAGCGGCAGGCGTATGCGCTGACGAGCCGGGGGCAGTCGTGGCTGCAATGGCCGCCCGCCGCCCGGTCGCGCGCCCTGTTCGAGGCGTGGCGCACGAACACGCTGTGGGCCGAGATGATCAACGACCCGCTGCAAAAAGCCAGCGAGTACCGCCCGACCGAGGGCGTTTTGCAGATGCGGCAGGCCGCGCTCGCGCTCGTCGTCGAGGGCGGAGCCGACCGCTGGATTAGCCTGGACAGCCTGACCGACGCCCTGACGTTTCGTCATCCCCTGCTGCTGGCGCAGATGGCGCGCTCGCAGGCCGACCTGGTCGCGTCGCCGAGCCAGTTTGTGCGCCTGCTCGTGGGCGAGTGCCTGTACTGGCTGGGCATGGCGGAACTGGGCTGGGCGGACGCGCCCAAATTGGCAAGCGCGGTCGCGCCCGTTTCGGAAGCGGGCCGGGGCAAGCGCGTCGGGGCAGGCGCGTCCGCAGCGTCGGCGACCGGCGAGGCGGGGGCGGGCAAGGCGGCTGCGCCCAACCCGCTTTGCTACCGCCTGACCGCCCTGGGCGCGCACCTGCTGGGGCTGACCCCGGCGGAAACCCTGCCCGCGCCGCCGCAGGAAGAAAAGTTTATCGTGCAGGCCAACGCCGAGATTTTCGTGCCGCCTTATCTCGACCCGGCAACCTTGTACCACCTGCTGACGTTGACCGATCCGCCCGCGAAGGGCGCGACCGGCAACACGGTCGTCCTGACGCGCGATTCGATTCGTCGTGCGCTCGACATGGGCGCGACCGCGCGCGACCTGCTGGCCTTTTTGCAGTCGCATTCGCGCACCGGCATTCCGCAGAACGTTGAATATCTCATCAATGAAGTCGGGGCCAAGCACGGACATATTCATATCGGGCGCGCGGAATTGTACTTGCAGGTGGATTCGCCGCTCCTGATGCATGAGCTGCAAACGCGGCGCGAATTGAAAGAATATTTCGTGCGGTCGCTCGGCGAGACGGTCGCCCTGCTGCGTGGCGACGACCCGAACAAATTGCTGCGCGACCTTCGCAAGGCGGGCTACCTGCCGATTTCCGACGACGCTCATCCTGCGCCCGCGTCCGCCTTCAACGCCAATTTCAATGCGGGCGCGAAAACCCGTCATGCGCCGCCGCCCCCGGTCAGCAAGCCGCTCGGCGCGGGCGAAACGAAACCTTCCCGCGCCCGCGCCAAGGCCGACACGACCGTGAACTGGGAGCGTCTGGCGCTGGAAGACGGCAAGCCCTGGAACGAAAAGGGCGCGGCGGAGGCTGGCGACGATGCGCCCGATGACGCGGCGCGGGGCGAAAAGGCGCTCAAGTCCTTGTTCACCGTGGCCGTGCAGCGCCGGATGCGGGTCGAAATCGCGCTCGACGCGGGCAAGGGCGACATCGAGCAGTTCACGATTGATCCTTACAGCGTGACGCGGGAATTTGTCGTCGCGTTTTCGGGGGAAACCGGAGAAGAACAAGTCTATAACATAAAACAGATGCGCTGGGCGCGCGAAACCGGCGACGTTTTCGCCTGAATTCCGCTTAATCCGCCGCGCCTTTCCCGCTGGTCGTTGAGCCAGAAGCGCGCGGCACAGACGGCGGTTCGAGGCGACAAAACGCGCGTGGGGCCGGGCGAAAACGCGCGCTTGTCGGGCGTAGAGTCAGGCGGCGTTCGCGTATAGGAGTAAGACGCTGGTGAAAACGCCGGGAAATTTTTTACGCGAAACTTGAATCGTGGCGAAGTTTCCCAAACGTATGTTATAATGACTGGCCGATACGTGATTTTCGAGCCTTCGCCTTCCCGGTTTTCCATTTTGCGATGTTGACCTGTCCGCGGCGAACGCAGGCGTAACGCGCGAGCCGGGCAGGGAACCGGCAGGTTAGCCACGCCAGGGAACCAACGGCCCGCCCGCGCTGTTGAACAAACCTGCAGGCCGATTCGGGGTTCGCGCCCGCTTTTCGCCTGCCGCGCCGCCGGTATGCAACTTTTTCCTCTGCCGCGCGGTCAAGAATAGGCGTATGGGGCCGCGTGTTGAATTCAGGAAAGCGACCGGCGCCTAACCCCCCGGCCCCCTTCCCCGGCGGGGAAGGGGGAGGCGAGACACAAGGCTTAGCGGTAAGCGAATCCTCAGGCGTCCGCAGGACGCCTGCACTTTGTTGCCGGGGGGCAACCGCTGGCAGGCGATAGGGGCTTCAACGGATTAGTCCGGCCCTTAATTTGAAAGGCGCCTTGCAGAAAACGCAGGAATGCGCCGCGCGCTGGCGAAACTCAGCGTGACGCGATTCCGCAAGGCGGCGCTGAACCGGCTGGCGCCGGGAGACGGAGCCGACTGGCCGCTGGCGCGCTCCGCCAACCGCCGCGTTTCTTTTTGCCGTCCGGGTGATTTGCCCCTGAGCAGGCGCGCAGTTCCTGCCATAATGGGAACGGCGTTTTCGCGCCCCTGCAAATCACGAACCGGACGGCAGCATCGTCTTTGAGTCCTGTCCGCGCGAAAGACGAGCGCGCTTCGAGGTCGGGCTTGAGTTCTGGATGTTGTTGGAGCGGTCTTGCTGACCGTGTGAGAGAAGGGAGGGCGTCATGCCCGCGCAAGTGAAAGAAACCGCGAAGCGGAAGCGAGGCCAGAGCGAGGGGTATTTGGAACCGACGCTGCTGGATACGCTCAGTAAAAATGCCGATTTGAACGACCCGGACGCCATTGAAGATTTGATCGAAAATCTTGAGGCGGCTCAGGCTGCGCCCGCGTCGGACGCGCCGGTCGCCGTGGAAGCGGAAGTGGAAACCGAAACGACCGAAGAGCGCGAGCCGACGTCCGAAGAGCTGGAGCCTGCTGTCGAGCTGGAAGAAAGCACGCAGGCGTGGCTGCGCCGGGCCGGACGGGTCGCGCTGTTGACCCATGACCAGGAAATCGCGCTCGCCAAGCGCATGGAGTCGCCGCGCAGCGACGTCGAAGCCAAGCAGGCCAAGGACGCCCTGATTTCGGCCAACCTGCGGCTGGTCGCCTCGGTCGCGCGCCGTTACCTGGGGCATGGGATGCCCATTGAAGACCTGATGCAGGAAGGCACGATCGGCCTCATTCGGGCGGTCGAGCGCTTCAACTACCGCAAGGGGTATCGCTTCAGCACCTACGCCATCTGGTGGATACGACGCGCGATCAGCCGCGCGATTGCGGATCAGGCCCGCCTGATCCGCCTGCCGGTTCACGTTACGGACACGCTGGGCCGCATCAACAAGACGCGCGGCGCGCTGCGCGAGCGGCTGGGACGGACGCCGACGCGGGCGGAACTGGCCGAAGCCATGAAGATGCCGGAAGAGAAACTGAGCGACCTGCTGCGCGGGGCCGTCGAGCCGCTGTCGCTGGAAACGCCGATTGGCGAGGAGGGCGAAAGCCGCTTGGCCGACCTGATTCCGGCGAGCGACGCGCAAAACCCGATGGTTGAGGCGACGCGCGGCGCGCTGCGGGACGAACTCATGATCGCGCTGGACGAATTGACCCCGCGCGAAAAAGACGTCATCATGCTGCGCTATGGGCTTGACGGCGACGAGCCGCGCACGCTCGAAGAGGTGGGCCGCGCTCTCGAAGTGACCCGCGAGCGCGTCCGACAGATCGAATCGTCGGCGCTGGCGAAACTTCGCAAACGCACCCGCACTCGCCGCCTGCGCGAGTTGATCAGCTAGAGACGCTGCCATTCAGTGAACCGTTCGTAGGGGCGCGGCTTGCCGCGCCCTGTTTTTGTGCCACGCCCTGTTTTTATGCCGCCCCGCCTGATTTTAGAGACTGCTTCGCTTTGCAAAATCTTGCCCTGTTCCGGTCACTGGCCCTTCTCTTTGAGGAGGGCTTTTTTTGTCCCGGACGGACAGGCTTTGAGCCGGTCTCAAGTTTTTCCAGATTGCGCCGATAATGGTAGCGGTGGATTTCGATCACGACGCAATTTTTCTGGAAAGATCGCAATGTTTGCAGGAGGCTCCTTATGCAGAAGTCGCTGGAAATTGAAGAGGCGGTGGAGGATCGGCGGGTCGCGTTGCGGCAGCCCTGTCGTGAAGAGACGCTCGACATCGAACATCCGACGCTGGGACGGCATACCGCCCGCGTTTTAGACATCAGCCGGAGCGGGGTTCGGATCGCGATGGACGTTTGTATTCCCTGCGGCGAGGGCGTTCTCGTTCTGGCTCCCCCGGAGCGCGGCCTGCTCAACTGCCGGGCGCGCATCATGCGGCAGCGCGTGCTGGACATCGGCGAGGAAACCTGGTTCGAGTGCGGCATTCGCTTCACGGAAGAGGCCGAACTGCGCCGCCACTCCTGGTTCCTCACGCTGCGCCGCTCCGAGTAAGCGAGCGGGGCGATTGCCGCCCGCGCATTGAGAAGTATCGCGGGGCGCGGCGTCAAGGCGAAAATGAAACCGTAATGAATTGGGCCGTCAGGCGTAGAGTCGGATATATCCGAAATCTGCGCCTGTTTTGCTGTCGGAACGCAAGGAGAATTTCATCTATGCCGCGCTTGACCGTCGCCCACGACTACATCTGCCCCTGGTGCTACGCCGCCTGGCATCAGGGCAAACGCCTGCGAAAAGAGTTTCCCGCCCTGGAATTGGAATGGAAGGGCTTCGAGCTGCTACCCGAAGGGTTGGAATACACGCCTGCGCCGCCCGACTCCAACGCCGCGCTCAAGCCCCGCGTGCCGGGGCGTCTGGATTTGCTGCTCATCGCCGACGGCCTGACCCTGCCCAAACGCACGCGCTCGTTTTCGCGCTCGCGGCTGGCGCTGGAAGGCGCGGAATTTGCCGCCCATGCGGGCAAAGCCGACGCTTACCACGAGGCCGTTTATCACGCTTACTGGAACGAAGACCGGGACATCGCCGACAAAGCGGTTCTGACCGAAATCGCCGAGACTGCCGGGCTGGACCTGCCGGAATTCATGACGGCGCTGGAAGACCGGCGCTACCGCGACCGCATCGTCGAGTTCGACGACACGGCGCATGAAGCGGGCGTCTGGAACGTGCCGACCTGGAAATTCCCGGAAGAGTGGGTCGCCGAGCAGCCTTACAGCGTTTTGCGCGAACTGACAACGCGCTTCCTGGCCGAAAAGTAGGTCGGGCGCTCTGCGCGGGCGATACTTCGGAACATTTGCGGAGGGACTCATGTCCTTCCGTCTCTAACGGGCCGGCATTCGCTTCTTTTGGGCAATCCGCCTAACCCCGGTCTTTGAGGGAAGGACGCCTAACCCGGCCCCTTCCCCATCGGGGCAGGAGGTGACGAAACAAGGGCCGTGCGCTTCTTGTCGGAACGGAAGCGAAACAAGAAGGAACAAAAGAGCCGCCGCCTTGCTTGACATTGCACCTAACCCGCAAACTTACTGTCTTGGCTCCCCCTTCCCCACCGGGGAAGGGGGTCGGGGGGTTAGGTGTCCTTTCCTCTACCGGGAAAGAGACTGAGCATAACAGACCGTCCATCAACACAGCGCACTTTTTAGGAGCCGTTAAGCCATGCCACCGCCGGGTCATAATATCATTATTGTGGGCGCGTCGGCGGGCGGCGTCGAGGCCCTGAGCGCGCTCGTGCAGACGCTGCCCGCCGCCGTTTTCGTCACGCTGCATCTTCCCTCGCATGGCGTTAGCGCCCTGCCGCAAATTCTGTCACGGCGCGGCCCGCTGCCCGCCCTGCATCCCCAGGATCATACGCCCTTGCAGCATGGACGCATTTACGTCGCGCCGCCCGACCATCATCTGATTATCAGCGATGGACAACCGAGGCGAACGCGGCCAAAGACGAACTGCTGGCGGGCGCGCAGCGCGATCAGGCGCAGATCGAAGCCCTCGACGCGCAGTTGCAGCGCGCGATGGTCGAAACGCATCACCGCGTCAAAAACAATCTGCAGATCATCGCCTCGCTCGTGGACATGCAGACCGCCGAAAAACGGGAAACGATTCCGCTCAAGGAATTCGAGCGTCTGGTAATGCACATTCGCACGCTCGCCACGGTTCACGACCTTTTAACGCATCAGGCCAAAGAGGACAAGGTGGCGCGCACCATTCCGGCCCGCGCGATGCTGACGCGCCTGCTCGCCGCCATCGGCCAGGCGGCAGGCCAGCCCGCGCTCGAAAGCCGCATCGCGGACGCGCCCCTGACGGCGCGGCAGGGAACCGCCCTTTCCATCGTCGCCAACGAACTGGTCAGCAACGCCCTGAAGCATGGGCGGGGCAAAAT
>JBBRNU010000204.1:0-7295 GCA_038230115.1 Chthonomonadales bacterium
CCTACGCCAACAGCGCGTGGCTGCTGTGGAGTACCGACCGCAACGACGCCGCCATCGCCTTTCTGAAGCAGGGAATGAAGGCGAATCCGAACACGTATTATATGTATGACGAGCTGGGAATGCACTATCTGTCGCATCTCAAAGACCCGGCGACCGCCCTGCCCTACTATCTCGAAGCCGTGAAACGCCCCTGCCCCTACTCGACCTGGCACAGTCTGGCGCACTGCTACGAGCAGACCGGGCAGTGGGACAAGGCGCTGGCGACCTGGCAAACCACGATGGCGAAGTTTCCCGACGACGCGCTGGCAAAAGTCCGAGTTCCCCGCGCGGAGGCCGAAGCGCAGCGGCGTCAAAACGCGCATCCCTGATTATTCGGACGCGAAATTTGAAGCGGCGCGGGCTGCCTTGACTTGAAACCGGAAAAGAAATCGAGAGAAAATTCATGCTGACGACGCCGAATTCGCTGCCCGCGCTCATGGGCTGGCTGATTCAAATCCTGGTTTATTTTATCATTGCCGACGTTGTTCTCAGTTACCTCCTGGCGTTCGGCGTTCGGGTTTCCGCATCGAACCCGCTGGTGCGCGCCATTCGCAGCGTGACCAACCCGATCTTAGCCCCGGTGCGCCGCTTGCTGCCGCCCGGCAAGACCGGCGGGTGGGATTTATCGCCCTTGCTCGTGTGCGTTCTGTTGAGCTGGCTGCGGAATTTCTTCAATTTGTATTGAGGGGCAGGGAAAGAGAACTGCGATGCTCCAGCGTTCGCCGCTGACGCCGGTTGACGTGTTGAACCTGCGCTTTCGACGCGGGCTGCGGGGGCATGCGACGGGCGAGGTAGACGAGTTCCTCCGCCGCGTCGCCGCCGACCTGGAAACCGCGCTCGCCGACAACGCCGTTCAGCGCGAACGGATTGACGGTCTGGAGCGCGAATTGGCGCAGTACCGAACCCTGGAAGCGACGATGCGCGACGCGCTGGTGCTGGCGCAGCGGGCGGCGGAAGAGACGCGGAGCGCGGCGCGGGCGCAGGCCGACGCGCTGATCGAATCCGCCGTGACGCAGGCCCGCGACCTGGAAGTTCAGACGCAAATTCGGCTGTCCGAGAGCGACCGGCAGATCGAATGTCTGCATCAGGAACGGCGGCGGCTGGCCCGCGACTTCCGCGCGCAATTGACGTCGCAGCTGGCCTGGCTGGACGAAACGCAGGCCGCTTTGCAAACGTCAAATCCTTCGCATTCGCTTTCCAACTCCTCTGTCAAAACGCTTCCGCTCTCCAACGGAACCGCCACGCCGGAAGTTCTCGCCGAGCAGCCAGTTCGCGCCGAAACCGAAAGCGTCCTTGACGCGAATACGCCCGTTGAGCGGCCCGCCGTTTTGGGCCTGCCTCGTTACGCCGCGCCGGAAATCCGGGCCGAGACGCCATGACAACCGAACCGCCTGCCGACGCCGGAACGCCGCCCCTGCCTGTCCCTGCCCCACCCGTCTTTTCCTACGGCGCGCGGGCCGTCGCTTTTTCCGTCTATCTGTTGGCGATGCTGGGGCCGAGAATACCGTCTTCTCTTATGAAGCCCTTGATGCCGTCTGGGTCTCGCGCGGCAGTCGCGCGCTTCTCGCTCACGTTCACAATAATTTACTCGCTTCTGGCGCTGGCGCTGGCGCTTTGGACGCTCCGTGTCTGGACGGGGCGTAGTTCGACCCTCCGCCCCACGCTGCGCGGGACGCTGGCTGAACTGGGTTTACGAACCCGCAACTTCGTGAGCGATGTCGTTATGGGTCTGGGCGGCTACGTGATTTCGCTGCCGTATTTGTTTGTCGCCCTCGGCATCTCCGCCTGGTTGTTCCATCGTTATAAGACGCCCGACAACCCGGTATTTCGACTTGTCCCCCATCTCAATTCGCCGCTGGATCGAGGACTGCTGTTCCTGGCTGTCGCAGTCGTCGCGCCGATTGTCGAGGAGACGATGTTTCGCGGCGTTCTGTACCCGGCCCTGCGCGCCCGGTGGGGCGTTCCTGCTGGCGTTGCGTTGTCGGCGGGCGTGTTCGCCATTGTTCATCCCAATCTGCCGAGCGGGTTTCTGCCTATCTGGACAATCGGCGTCGCGCTCGCCCTGCTGTACGAACGGCGGCAGTCCCTGCTTCCCGGCATGGTTTTTCACGGCCTCAACAACGCGCTTATCCTGCTGTTTACCTTGTGGGCGCACCCTAAATGACGGGTTGGACCGCGCCAGAAGGTTCCGATTTCGCCGTTTTGCGGGTACGCTTGACTCCGGGTTTGATTCGGAACGTTGGATGAGGAAAACGGTCGAGAGAAGGAGACGAGGACGCGATGCCGCAGGTCAAAGTGGTCGTGACGCTCAAGCCAACTTTGCTTGACGCGCAGGGCCGGGTCGTGCAGGACGCCCTGCACGCGCTCGGTTACGCCGACGTGTCGCAGGTTCGCATCGGCAAATACATGGAACTGGAATTGACGACGCCGGACGGCGCAGGCGCAGCGCTCGACGCGCAGGTCAAAGAGATGTGCGAGCGGCTGCTTACCAACCCGGTCATCGAGAATTACCGCTACGAGGTGGAACCATGAGCGCGACCATCGCCGCCAAGAAATCCGTCGCTTTTCTCCCGAAGCGCGGCCCGAAATTCGTCGTTGTGCGCTTTCCCGGCTCGAACTGCGATCAGGACGCTTTCCATGTCGTGCAGGACGTGCTGGGGCAGTCGGTCGAATACGTGTGGCATCAGGACGCCGACCTGCGTAACGCCGACGTGGTTTTGCTACCCGGCGGTTTTTCGTATGGCGACTATCTGCGAACCGGGGCCGTCGCGCGTTTCGCCCCGATCATGGAAGCGGTTCGCGCCCATGCCGAGCGCGGCAGGTTCGTGTTCGGCATCTGCAACGGCTTTCAAATTTTGTGCGAGGCGCATCTGCTGCCCGGCGCGCTGGTTCGCAATGCGGGCTGCAAGTTCATTTGCAAGCACGTCGGCCTGCGCGTCGAGAACGCCGCGACGCCCTTCACCCGCGCCTATCAGCCGGGGCAAATCCTGAGCATTCCTATCGCGCACGGCGAGGGCCGCTATGTGTGCGACGACGCCACCTTGCAGGAACTGGAAACCGGCGGGCGCATCTTGTTTCGCTATGTGAACGCGCAGGGCGAAACGACGGACGACGCCAACCCCAACGGTTCGCTCGCCAATATCGCCGGGATCGCCAATGCCAACTTCAACGTCGTGGGCATGATGCCGCACCCGGAGCGCGCCAGCGAAAAGATTTTAGGCTCGGCGGACGGACGCGGCATTTTCGAGTCGCTCGTGCAGGCCGTTCGTCTCGCGACCGCCTGAACCACAAGGAAAAACAGACCGATGCAAAGGAGAACGCTTGTGCTGACGACGCTGTTGATTTCGGGCGCGCTGCTGGCGGGATTGGCGTTGGGCGTGACGGACGCGCAGGCTTCCGGCGTGAAAGCGGACACGCCGCCAGCGCTGCGACTATGGCCGGGCGACGCGCCCGGCGCGCAGGGGCAGGCCGAAGCCGACATTCCGACGATCACCGTTTACAGCCCGCCAGAGGGTAAGGCCAACGGCGGCGCGGTCGTGGTTTGTCCGGGCGGCGGCTACGGAATGCTGGCCGATCACGAGGGGCGTCCGGTCGCCGAATGGCTCAACACGATTGGCGTGACCGGCATCGTCCTCAAGTACCGGCTTGGCCCGCGCTATCATCATCCGGTCGAGATGGGCGATGCGGCCCGCGCTCTGCGTACCGTGCGCGCGAAAGCCAAAGAATGGGGACTCGACCCGCAACGCATTGGCATTTTGGGCTTCTCCGCCGGAGGACATCTCGCTTCGACCGCGGCCACGCACTTCGACGACGGCGATCCCCATGCCGCCGACCCGATTGACCGCGAAAGCTCGCGCCCCAACGCCGCTATTCTCATTTACCCGGTCATTTCGCTTCAGCCGCCCTACGGTCACATGGGGTCGCGGGAAAATCTGCTCGGCAAAACGCCCGCCGACGCCCTCGTCGAACTCCTGTCCAACGAGAAACACGTCACCGCCCAAACGCCGCCCACGTTCTTGGTGCATACCGCCGACGATGAGGGCGTTCCCTGCGAAAATAGCCTGGAATTCGCGCTCGCCTGCCGCAAAGCGGGCGTGCCGGTCGAGCTGCATCTGTACGCGCACGGCCCGCACGGGTTCGGCATGGCTCCCAACGACCCGGTTCTGGGCGCGTGGCCCGCCGCCTGCGCCGCCTGGCTGAAAACGCGCGGCTTCCTCACGCCCAAGCCCTGACCCAACAGCGTTCGCTTCGTTCTTCCATGCGCTTCAATGCGGGCCGTTTTCTTTTTGTCCGAACCCGTCACATGACGACGCAGCCTTCGTGACATCGGGTATTAGATTGGCCGGGCGCTTGGGATGGCAGGGAAGGGCAAGAGTCTTGCAGCCGCCTAACCTCCGGCTCCGAAGAGGAAGCCAATTCACCTAACCCCCCCGGCCCCCTTCCCCACCGGGGAAGGGGGAGTTTAGACCCTGATTTCGCGGTTCAAGCGCAATACACGCTATAGTCCGAGGCGCTTTATTCTCTTTCGTCTCACCCCGCCTTCGGCAAAAAGTGTGCGCTTATTGCTCCGCGCTCCCCCTTCCCCGGTGGGGAAGGGGGAGCGCGTCGGCGATTGGGAGGGGGCCGGGGGGTTAGGCGAGTTGTCCTCACAACGCCCTGAACTTGAAATGCGCCGTCAAACCGCCGCGTGCAGGAAGGAAACGCTCCGGTGAGCAAACGTAAACGTGCGGGCTTCGGCCCGTTTGCAATCCCCATGCTGGCGCTGCTGTCGCTTACCATCGGTTTGCGCGCCGTCGCCAGCCCGCCCATCTTCACGCCGCCTACGTATCAACTCCACTCCTCGCTTCCGTTTCACGAAATACGCATCCCTTTCGTCCTCGAAAACGGCGCTATCGTGGTGAAAGCCAACCTGTCCGGCAAATTTCTGACGTGCATATTTGACACGGGGAGCGCTGTGATCAATTGGGATGCCGCCCTGAACCTGCGCGGCAAGAAGACCGGCGATTACAACCTCATTACAGACGGCGGGGGGCATATACGAATCGTAGACGAGTACTGCCTGGACAGCATCCAATTGGGCGGCTATACGCTCTTCGGCGTCCCCGGCTATTCGGTTCGGGCAGCGACAAACAAAAAGGCGGCTGCCCCTACGCCAACGCAGCAAAAGCTATTGCTAGGAAACGCCCTTTTCGCGCAGGTCATCCTCACGATAGATTACCAAAAACGCCAGCTCATTCTTCGCGATCCTCACTACGATTTGACCCAACTTCCCAAACGCGCACAGGACAGAACGTTCGATTTCAGTTGGGCCGACGCCGGCACGAACAGGTCGGTTGGCACTCCCATCCTGCAAGGCAAGGTCGGGACGAATTCCGCTCGGATTGGTCTGGATACCGGTTGGGGAGCCGACGAAGTAGGTTTGGTCAAGAAATACTACCAGGAACATATTTCAACGCCCTCACCCACCGCGCCGCCTGCCGAACAAACGACCGCAACAACCAACATGGCATTTGGAACTTTCGACACGGCAGTGGTTCCGCAGATTCCGCTCTCGCTCGACGAAGACCCTCTCTACCAGTTCACGCCTCCCGCCCTGCTCGTTACGAACTGGTTGTCATCGGAAGTTGACGCGATCATCGGAACGGAGATACTGCAAAAGTTCCGCATCACGCTCGACTACACGCGCAAAAAAGCGTTGTTCGAGCCGTATGACCTGACTCCGGTACGGATGATCACAGTTACCGTAAACGGCGTATCCTATCTGATTCCTAACGGAGGCAGCATCACCGTCAAACCCGACGAAACGATTATCATCAAAGTTCATCGCTAAGGGCGGCGCGGTAGCAAACCGGCGCAAATCTTGTCGAGGAAAAGGCCAATCCACGCGCGCTTGTCGCCTATATTGCACGTTTTGGGCTTTTTTGCGGCCTTTTCGCAGCGCGAAATTTGCGCCCTCGCGATTGACACTCTCCGCGCGAAACTGGTACAATGCGCCATCGAATCCGCGTCAGGCGGAAGCGCGTTCCGGCCTCGGACACGAAATTCGGCCCTTGTGCGTATGAGGAAGCGGGGACTCGGCAAGCCGCCCCGCTTTTTCATAAACGCCTTGCGTCGCCGAGCCATTTCTTAATTCGTCCGCGCCGACCGCGATTTCCAACGACGCGCATCATCGGCAGCGTTCGCCCGCGCATTGTTTCTACGCCGGGCGCGCGTCGCCACAAGGGGCATAGCCGAATGTACGAACTTTTGTCGCGTATTCAAAGCCCCGCCGATCTCAAAAGTCTCACCAGAGACCAACTGAAACAGGTTGCCAGCGAACTGCGCCAGGCGATTATTGACAACCTGTCCAAGACCGGCGGGCATTTCGCGTCCGATTTGGGCGCAGCCGACCTCATCCTCGCGCTCCACACCGTTTACAGCGTTCCCAAAGACAAGATCATCTGGGATACCGGGCATCAGTGCTACGCGCACAAAATGCTGACCGGGCGCTTGAACCGCTTCGAGACCCTCCGGCAGTATGGCGGACTGTCCGGGTTCCTGCGCCGCGAGGAAAGTATTTACGATTTGTTCGGCGCGGGCCACGCGGGAACCAGCATCTCGTCGGCCTACGGCTTCGCGGTCGCCCGCGACATGGCCGGACGCAGCGACGAGGAAAGCGTTCTCGCCGTCATCGGCGACGCTTCGATGACGGCGGGGCTGGCGCTCGAAGGCCTGCACAACGCCGGGCATAGCGGGCGCAATTTCACGGTCATTCTCAACGACAACGAGATGAGCATCGCCGAAAGCGTTGGCGGACTGGCGACCTATCTTGCCAAGCTGCGCGTCTCGCCGCTGTACCAGAACGCGGAAGCGCAGGCGAAATCCCTGCTGAAAATGGTTCCCGGCACGCCGGGCCGCGCGCTCAACAAAGCCGCCGGGTCGCTCCTCAAGCACAACCTCACCCACCTGGTATCGTCGGATCAGTCCGGCATTCTCTTCGAGGAGCTTGGCTACACCTACATCGGCCCGGTTGTCGGACACGACCTCGACCTGATGATTGACTTGTTTTCGCAGATCAAACAAATCAAAGGCCCGGTTTTCGTTCACCTGCGAACCGTCAAGGGCAAGGGCTACGACCCCGCCGAGGAAAACGCGCGCAAGTGGCACGCCGTCACGCCCCCGATGTTTCAGGACACCGCGTCCGGCACGGCGAGCGGCAGCAAGTCCAGCGGGCAGACCTGGACGGGCGTTTTCAGCAAGACCATTATCGAACTGGC
>JBBRNU010000205.1:0-7276 GCA_038230115.1 Chthonomonadales bacterium
CCATGCCCGTTGTCGTCGTAGGGGGTGTCGTCGCGGAAGACGAAATCGTAGCCCTTGACGAACTTGGTGTCGCCGAAGTCGCGGGCGCGCTTGCCCTTTTTGGAATCGCTGGAAGCCACGCCGGTATCAATGACGGCGACGATAGCGCCTTTGCCGCGCGTCACGCCCCAGGCTTCCTCGGCCTTGACCATGCGGAAATTCCACTGCTCGTTATAGCGGGGATCGTTGGGTTTCCAGCCGTTGGCGTCGTCGCCGGGGTTCGCCGCGTCGGTCTGCGGGGCCAGCGCGATGTTCGCCGCCTCGGTCAGGGATTCGGGCGTGCGGTAATAATGAACGACGTCGGCGGCTTCCACGCGCGAATCGGCTTGAAGCGCGGCGAGGGCGGAAGCGGTCGCGGCGGCGGACGGCAGCGTCAGATGCGCGACCTCGGTAGCGGTCGCGAGCGGACTGTTCCAGGCCAGCGGCGTTCCGACCAGACGGCCCAGTCCGTTCAGCGCGTCGCTGTCATTTCCCGGTTTCAATTGCACGACAATTTCGTTGGGGCTGACCCAGGACTCGCCGTTGACAGCGGGCCAGTCGCGCACGACGGGCGTGGCGTTTCCGCGCCCAACCGTTCCCTGCCATGCCAGCGCTATCGGAACGACGGCCAGCGTCAGACCCACTGCGGCCAGCCAGCGTCCGGGCGCGAACCCAGATTTTTCACGCATCGCATTCTCTCTTTCCGGTATGCCGTGTTAGCGGCCGGTCGCGGCGGCTTGAACCGTTCGGCGGGGACGGCGACTAGCGGCACGGCGCAAAACTATTTCTTCGACTGCGGCAGCCAGTCGGGGCGCTTACGGATGATATACGTGTAGCGATCCGTTTTCGCGCCCGTCGCCTCGTTGAATAGGGGAGTGCCGCCCGCATACATCGTACCTTTGGGGTCGGCGTACTCGTTCAGCCCCATTTTCTTGATCATGTCGTCAATCCATTTTTTCTGCTGCGAATCCAGGTCGGCCATGTCCTCGAACCCTCCCGTTTCTTCTGCCTGCATCGTTTTAGTCCTCAATCAGCGCCGCTTCGTTAGTCGGCAGGACGCGGCGCGCGGCCCGACGCAACTTTCAGACGCGCCTCTATCCAAACAAGGCGACGACCGCGCGCTCTTGTTTGGATAGACGCAAACGGGGCGGGCGGAGTTTCAAACGTCTCGCATTTCGGTCCACGCCTGCCCTGCCTGCATCAAAATGCCGTAGCGCTATTGTAGCGAATTCCCGCGCCGCTGTCAATTTTGTCGCAGGATTTTTGCCGGAACCGCAAACCGTCCCCGGAACGAAAGCGCGCCTGCGCGGGGCGTGTGACGGCCTCGGCGCAGTCCAAGTTATGTTAAGATTTGATTAAATTTTTGTTAAGGTGTTGACAAAACAAAATCTTGGCGCTAACATGCTGATACGCTTGCAACAGAGCAAGCGCTTTTCCCAGGAAGGAAACAGACAATGACAACTTTTCGCACCGCAACCCGCATCCTGCTCGTCCTCACGCTCGCGCTCTTCGCCCAACTGCGTCCCGCAGGCGCGCAGTCCACATGGCCGCCTCCGACTGTCGGGCGCACCAACCACACTTTCAGGTCGAATGGCAACGACTATACGGTGGAGTGGAACCGAACCTTAGGCATCGCAAAAACCCAATTCACGTATCAAATATTGATGGACCCTAATCCCCTTGGTTATCTGGGAGTTGACGTCAACCTGGGAAGCGTGGCCTTTACTGGTCAGTATCCAAACCCCGGTGGGCAGAGTCTAAACTTTAGCTTCGACAATCCCAACGGCGTTAGCACCGCCCTTGAGGATAACGACGGATATGGGCGCTACATCAAAACAGATGCCAGTTTGGATTTTACCTACGGCGGAGAGGCAACCGTCTTGGTCAAAGATGTGGTATTCAGATACAAAGTCACCGGGCCAGTTCGTTCGGCTCCCTACACTATCAGTCTATGGATGGCCTACGGCGCAGCAACATGGGGAAGCGCTGCCAACAATAGTCGCTACTACGGGGAGGCCTCTGCTGGTTCTTACGCAGGCACCACATATGTGCAAGGGTCGGTAGCCTTCTTGTTTGGCGGTACAGGCGTCGCGCTGCATGAGAACGCATCACATTCATACGGCTCACTCACTCTACAAACTGGTTGGGTGATAGCACGGCCTGTCACGATAGATACCACAGGCATAGGCTATCTCGATGTGGCAATGCCAACATTTTCGTACACTCTTTCCGAGCCAACGGCAAATCAAGTCGCTTCTGTCAAAATGCCGGGCTTGTACGATCCGAGTGGAAACGGGTCGGCATTCAACACCGCAGAGACTGCCATTGCCTACACACGCCAGGAAATACGTCCCATTCGGGTTGTGGGGCCGGGCGCTCGCACGGTTTCCGGGACGGTTACGCTGCAAGGAAGCGTGAACTCGGCGCAGAGCGTTACCTTCGAGTTTCGCCCGACGGATGGCTCAACACGCTTCACGCGCCTTTACACGCTCGTGCCGACTGGCCCGCAAAGCGCGACCGGCACATTCAGCCTCGACAACATTCCACCTGCGGCCTATAACCTGGCGATCAAAGGGGCGAAATGGCTTCGCAAAGTCGTTGCCGTCAACACGGTCAGCGCGGACGTTACCAACGTTTCCGCAACGCTCAAAGCGGGCGACGCCAACGACGACAACAGCGTGGACAATCTCGATCAGAGCCTGGTGGCTGCCGCTTACGGTTCTAGCACGGGCGACCCCGACTTCGACCCGCGCGCCGACCTCAACAACGACGGCAGCGTAGATAACGTTGACCTTGCCCTGCTCTCCAGCAACTATGGGTTGACGGGCGACAACTGACAGTCTCCTCCTTATCTCCGCATCAGAACTGCATCAAATTTACCCCGCCTTTTCTCGTTTTGAGAAGAAGGCGGGGTAAATTTGATGTTTATATGACGAACCCGGACAGCGTTGCCCATCTCGTCAGTATTATTTCGCGCCGCCGGGCGCGGCCTGCGTGGGGGCCGTGTAACCAGGCTTGAAAGTTCCCTGCGGCGGCAGTTGCGTCGTCCCGCTGTTGGCGCTGCGGAAATAGAGCAGGACGCCAATTAACAGCAGGGCGACGACAACGCCGCCGATAACGAGAGGGCCGTTTTTCGAGTTCATTATTTGTTTCCTTCCAGGGAGGTTGCGCCGCTTTCAGGGGCGGGCGACGGGTTGGGATGCGAGCCGGAATGCCGGCGGGCATAATCGGCATCGAGTCGGCGCTGATAGGTTTTCGCAATCTCGGGAAGTACGCGCGACGCCGTTGCGTAGTTTCTGGCCGCTTCTTCGGGACGTCCCAGCGCCAGCAGCGCGTCGCCCTTCGCTTCCCGCGCGCGGGGATTGTTCGGCGCTTCCTCGATGGCGCGCTGCACAACCAGAAGTGCTTTGTCGGCCCGGCCCGCTCCTGTTAACTGGTTGGCGGCGGCGACAAGTGCGGGCGGCGCGTCGGCGGCGACGCCCAGCGCTTCGGCGGCGTGTCGGATGCAGCCGTCAAGGTCGCCCTCTTCGGCAAGCATACGGGCCATTTGCCGATGCGCGGACGGCGTGTTGGGCGTCCGCTCCAAAATGGTGACTATCTTCTGCTTGGCGTTCGCGCGATTGTTGCGCTGTCGAAAGGCGCTCGCCCATTGACTGGCTTGACTGGGCTGATTCGATTTAGCGAACGCCTGCATCAGGGCATACGCCGAGGGAGCGTCATATGGGCTTGCCTCCGCCGCGCGCTGTAGAAACGGCGCGGCGTCGGCGGGCTTGTCCGCCGCTAGCAGCGTTTTGCCAAGCACGAAGGACGCCGCTAGATCGTTCGGCGCAAGCGCGAGGGCGCGGCGCGCTTCCGTTTCCGCCTGCCGTAAATCAGACGGTGACCCGCTAGTCAGCAGGCAGCGGGCGTACTCGCGATGCGCCGCCGCCGAATTGGGAGCCAGCGCAACGGTTTCCGCGAACACGCGCCGCGAGCGTTCCACCTGACCGCCCGCCAGCAGCAAGACGCCAAGTCCCAGATGGTTTTTGTCATCATCGGGGCGAAGCGCTGCGGCGCGTGTCGCCGCTTCAATGGCCTGCGTCAGCCCGCCATTGGCGCTTTGTGCGGCAGCCAGCGCCGTCCAACCATCCGCCAAAGTGGGGTCTAAGGCGACCGCACGGTTCAATTCCTCTGAGGCGCGCTGCATAGAAATCTGCGACAGGTAGAGTTTCCCCAGCATCAGATGTCCGAGCGCGGAGTTGTCATGCGTTCGGGCGAACTGGGTGAGTTCGCCGAACGCCGCCGTAATCCGCCCCGTGTGCAGTAGCGCCTCGGCCCAGGCGTCTCGCGAACGCGGGTCGTCGGGGTTCAGCCCAACTGCGGTGCGAAGATAACCGTCCGCTTCCGCGTACCGGCCCTGCTCATTGAGCCGCTGACCGGCATAGTAAAGCAGGCGCGGATTATCCTGCTTCAGCCGGGCCTCGCGCTGTAATGCCGCCAGCGGCAGCCGCGCAAAATGCCGCTCCTGATACCAGTCCGTGTAACGGATACTGTACGCGGACGTGGCGAGGGCGACGGCAGTCAGCGCGGCAGCCAATTTCACTTTGCCGCGCTGACCGAGGCGCCTTGCATCTGGCGACGGGCGATCAGTTGTGATCGTGCCAGACGTCATCGCTCGAACCTATCTTGGATTTCAGCGTGTTCGCCTTGACCGCCTTGGCGTGTCCGTCGGCAAAAGAGACGTTGATCGTCTTTGTGTGGCGCGCGAAGGGTCGCCGGTCGCTGTTCGCGCCCCAGTCGCTCGCCGCGCCAGGGACGCCCACGCTCCAATCCACGCTGTTGCCAGCCGCCGTCCAGGTTTCGGGCGACATCGCCCACGGCCCGCAGTTGCCCGTAGCGTCCTTGCCGCTGTTGTTCTGGTAGTTCGTGCATTGCCCCGCGGTGTCGGCGTTGGCGTCGTAGTAGTGTGGATCGGAGGGCGCGCTCGGATACGTCAGCGCCGCATCGCAATACGCCATGACGTGCGCCGGGGCTAGCAGCGCGGCGTCCGGCTTGCCATTGTACTGCTGCGGGCTGTCGCCACCCAAAGCGTCGTTCCAGCCGTTCGTCATAACGGAGGTGTTGTAGCCGTAACTGGTCGGGCCGTAAGCTAGAGACGCTGGCACGTCAGGGCAGGACAGGACGCTATTGCTGGTCCAACTCTTCTGATCCGGCGCTTTGCCATAGTCGGCCTTGGTTACCACGCTGGAACGCTGCCCACAGTAGGGCAGAATGGTGATGCGCCATACGTCAGTTCCATCGTAAGTTCTCGCGCCGCCATCGGGATGCCAGCCATTGGGATAGGTTTGATCGTAATCCTGGGCGTACATACCGGTCGCCAAGCCGATCTGCTTGAGGTTCGAGATGCAGGAAATGGCGCGGGCCTTCTCGCGGGCCTGCGCGAAGACCGGGAAGAGGATGGCCGCCAGAATCGCGATGATGGCGATCACGACGAGCAGCTCGATCAGCGTAAAGCCGCGCGATGAGCCGCCTCTGCGATGAGGAACGATTGCTTTCACAGGTAGTTCTCCTTCAGTTTCACGGCTTGCGCCGCCGTATGGGGTGTTGCCGGTTTCCTCCCCGTAAAAAACGCGGAGGCGTATGAGGGACTGCACGGCGCTATGCCGGGCGAATAGACGCGCAAAATAAGCGCCCAACCGAAACGAAAAAAGCCGACCTCACCTCCTTTACAGATGCGTACACTTACAAAAATTGCGTCAGCGCGCATTTGCGCTGGGCCATGAATAACGTCGGCTATTATAGAAGCGAAGCGCAGGGCGCAGTCGCCCCGCATTGACTTGATTCGCGAATGCTCAATGTCGTGAACAGTTTCACGCTGCGAATCGGCAGGGCGGGACGGGCTTCCTCTTCGGCGGCGATGCGCTCCAGCAGCATTTGAACCGCCACGCGGCACGTCTCGGCCAGCGGATGCGTGACGCTCGTCAGCGGAATGTCCAGCTGCGCGGCAATCGGCAGATCGTCGCAGCCCACGAGCGCGATGTCTTCGGGAATCCGCGCCCCGCCCGCGCGCAGGCCCATCATGGCCCCGACCGCCGCCATGTCGTTGTAGCACAGCAGGGCGTCGGGCCGCGTCGTCTCTTCCAAAATCGCTGTCGCCCGCAGACGCGCGGCGCCGATGTCGAAGGCCGCGCCGGAATACGCGTAAATGCGCGGCGGCTGGCCCAGCGCGGTTATCAGGCGGCAGTAAAGCTCATGGCGCGGCTCGCCCTCGCGCGTCAGCGAGTCGATTGGGGCGAGATAGCCAATACGTTGACGGTTTTGCCCCGCCAGATGTTCCAGCGCCGCCTGCACGCCCGTATCCAGAATGCCCGCCACGCTGTCGCGTCCGGGAATCGCGAAGCCCATCACGACGACGCGCGTGAGATCGGGCTGCTGCACGCGCTCATGCATCTCGGTCACCGTCTCGTTCCATAGCAGCAGGCCGTCCAGTTGGCGCGAAATCAGGGTTTGCAGCAGGTGCAGGTCGCTGTTTTCGTCGTTGCGGCGCATCGCCAGCACGACATTGTACCCCTCGCGTTCGAGCGCTTCGGAACAGAGCGAGACCATGCGCGCGAAAAACGGGTTTTCCAGCGCGCCGACTAGCAGACCCACGACCCGGCTGCGCCGCGTTTTCAACTGCTGCGCCGCCCGGTTGACCGTATAGCCCAGGCTGGCGGCGGCTTCCAGAACGCGCTGTCGAGTCTCGTCGGAAACGCGCGTGTTGCCGCCCGCGCCGTTGATAACGTGCGAGACGGTCGAGTAATGCACATTCGCGCGACGGGCGATATCGCGAAGCGTAGCGCGCACGGGCATCTCCTTACGGACTTACCGCAGCCTGACCAAAGGTTTGGTGTAACTACTGTAACGCAAGCAAGGGCATTTTGTCAAGACAGGGAAAGCGTAAATGCGGTTATTTCTGAAAATTTTTTAAGCGAGGCCATCGTCGAATGCTTCAGCTCGCCCGCTTCCAAAAACGCGAATCCTTCGGGAAGCGGTCAGGGGAACTGCCGGGGCAGCCGAGTCAATCGGTCGGTCGGCGCGCGAAGGGGACGGCAGCCTATCGAACCCGGCATCCCGATGATCCGAAATGGCCTCGTTACGACCTGCACAGCGACAAACACCGGCGCAAACGTCTTCCACTTTGACGGTCTGCTGGCGCGAATTGGCAGCGGCGCAAAAAAGTCCCGCCTGGCGCGAGCGCCGTTTCTTCGGCTTTGCGCCAGGCGGGCTTTTATAAAGC
>JBBRNU010000206.1:0-7266 GCA_038230115.1 Chthonomonadales bacterium
AGACGAGCGCGATCAGACTCCAGTTCACGCAGACGCGCCCGATGGCCTGACGGCGGCTGTCCTCGATCATCATGAAGACCCACCCGACAGGCAGTCCGATCCAGGGAATCGTCAGGGCGAGGGCGATGGCCGCGCGTTTGGCCGCCCCGGAATCGCCGGTTACGGGCGGGGGCGCATAGACGGCAGGCGCGTAATTGGCGTAGGGCGGCGCGGCGTTTCCGCTGCGGTCGCGCTCCATCGCCCCGCCTGGCATTCCGACGGGCATGGCTCCGTCCGGCATGGCGCCGCCCGCCATCATGCCGCCGGACGTCGGCGCGTTCCTCGACACGGCTCCTGGCATCGGCAGACTGGACGGCCCGTTCAGATTATTCGGATGGTTCGGCGCGCTGGCGTTCTGCGGCGCGGCGGCGCCCAGCGGCGCGCCGCACTTCCAGCAATTCGCCACCGTATCGAAATTGTTCGCCCCGCATCGAGGGCAGATCACGCGCCCGGCGCGCTGTGTCATGCTGAGTTCCTCCGCCTGCCTGCAAGGTCGCGTGGATTGGCGCTCGTTTCGCCTGATCCTGCTGACCCTGGCCCCTTCCCGCAATGCAGCCTTCTTCAAGAAAGCCGCGCCAAACTCCTGCCTGCCCCCGCGCCGCCCAGGTCGCCTTCGCCGCTTTTCACGCGCAGGAAATTCCTTTCCGTTTCGCTAACGTAGGAACATGATCGAGACAACGAACCCGACCGCAAACGAAAGTTTGTGAAGCCGGACGCAAACTCGACTCGTAATGTCTTGTGGATTCGGATTGCGCGCCGCGTCCGGCAGGCCGCGCGAGACCGGGCCGCCTTATTTTTGTATGCAGAAACAGTGAGGAACCGAAGCGATGCGTATCAAACCGGCTGGGAAACTGGTGTTGTTCATCCTGGTCGTCGGACTGGGGCTGGGCCTGCTGCGTCTATGGCGCGGCGCGGGCTTTTTAAGCCAGCTCGCCCCGTCCGCGAAAGAAAAAGAAGCGGTCGTGCCAGGCAAGGCCGACCTGCCCGCGATGGACGCCAGCGCGACGACTACGACCGGCGCGACCGGCAGCGTAACGCTTCCCGGCAGCGCGCCCGGCTGCCCGGACAAGCCCGAAGTGCGCCTGCTGGGGTACGCCTGGAACGCGCAGATGGGGCTGCTGTTCGCCAACGGCGGCCCGCAGGCCACAAGCGGCAGCCTGATGTGCAAACACGGCGTCAATCTCAAATTCATTCGGCAGGACGACAACGGTAAAATGCAGGAGGCGCTCGCCGCCTTCGCAACGGAATTGAGCCAGGGAAACGCGAACCCGTCCAAGGGCGCGCACTTCGTCACGATCATGGGCGATGGCGGCGCGACATTTTTGAAGGGGATCAACGACACCCTGAAACGGCTGGGGCCGGAATACACCGCCAAAGTGGTGGGCGCGTGCGGCTTCTCGCGCGGCGAAGACAAGTTCATGGGGCCTGCCGAATGGAAAACCAATCCGGTCGCCAGCCGGGGCGGGCTGGTGGCGGGCGTCCTGCGCGATGGCGACTGGAACATCGCGCAGAAGTGGCTCGGCGACAATGGCCTGCGTACCAACCCCGACGAAAAGACCTACGATCCCGACGCGCTGAACTGGGTCAACGCCTCGGACTATATTGACGCCGCGCAGAAATACGTGGCGGGCTACGCCGAAGACCGCCCCGTCGTTCGCAACGGCAAACGGACGGGCGAGACCAAACACGTCGAGGTCAACGGCGTCGTGACCTGGACGCCCGGCGACGTGACGGTGGCGCAGAAGCGCGGCGGGCTGGCCTCCATCGTTTCGACCCGGCAGTACAGTTCGCAGATGCCCTGCGTCATCATCGGCATTGACAAATGGATGCGCGCCAACCGCTCCAAAGTCGAAGCCATGCTGATGGCGGTCGCTGAAGGCGGCGACGCCGTGAAATCCAGCCCGGAAGCCCTGCATCGGGCCGCGCAGATCAGCGCCGACGCGTATAAAGAGGCGGGCGACGGGGCCGATTACTGGGAACGTTATTATAAGGGCGTGCGCGAAACCGACAAGAGCGGCGTTCCGATTGACCTGGGCGGCTCCTCGGTCAATAACCTGGCCGACAGCCTGCTGACGTTCGGCCTGGTTCCCGGCTCGGCCAACCTGTTCGCCGCGACGTACAAAGTCTTCGGCGACATCGTGGCCGCGCAGTATCCCGAACTGTTGCCGAATTACGCGCCGGTCGAGGCGATCCTGGACACCTCGTATTTGCAGGCGATTGCGAAGCGGGGCGCCCCGACCGCCGCCGTCCTAAATACGGCCAAAACCCGCTACGACAAAAGCCAGCGGGTGCAGTCAGTCGTCAGCCGCCGCGCCTGGAACATTCATTTCGACACCGGCAAGGCCACGCTCGCGTCGGACTCGAAACGCGACCTGGACCGCCTGCGCCGAGACATTCTCGTCGCCAGCGGAACCGTCGTCGAGATTCACGGGCATACGGACAATCAGGGCAGCGCCAACGCCAACATGAGTTTGTCCGAGTCGCGCGCCTTTACCGTGAAGCGCTGGCTGGAGAAGCAATCGCCGGTCAACTTCCCGTCCGGTCGAGTCCGCGTCTTCGCACACGGACAGCAGAACCCGGTCGCTCCCAACGACACGCCCGCAGGCCGCGCCCAAAACCGCCGTGTCGAGGTCGTCCTGGGAACGACGAGCAGCGGCTGATCGGCAGCGTTGTTTTGGGCAGCCTCGTAAAGCAAGCCGGTAGAATTCCGACGCGGGCGACGAAATTCATTGGCGCTGTCCAAAAGTCGTTGCTGAGGTCTGCTAAGACCCTTCCTTGAGGCGGGTTCTCATGCCCCGTCTTTGTGTTGTCCTCGAAGAGGAGAACGGTCAGCCCCTCCCCGTCGAGGCAGACCATCTTTCGCCCTGCTCGGTTCCTGGCAGATGCGCGACGCCCTTGAAGAGGCGCGCGAGGCGTGGCGTAAGACGGCCTTGCCCGACATCGAAAAGGCGCTGCTCCAAAACGCCCCACAGCGCGCCGTCGCAAAAACACACACGGTGAAATGCAACGGCCCGTACGGGGTGCAGGGGCAGACCCGGCAGGGACGCTTTGCGTTCGCCAACCAGAAATTCTGGTGTCCCGAACAGGGCCGTTTTGCGTTTCTTCACGCGGCGGCGGATAGCCCGTCTGCCGTCACGCAGGGTCGCCAGGCGTTCGCCGGGCAACGGTGTCTGGGAA
This sequence comes from Chthonomonadales bacterium, assembly GCA_038230115.1. Lineage (GTDB taxonomy): Bacteria > Armatimonadota > Chthonomonadetes > Chthonomonadales > Chthonomonadaceae > JBBRNU01. The sequence goes on from JBBRNU010000206.1 coordinate 3,217, forward strand.
CAGCAAGCTACGCCAAAGCGCGTCTGGCTCTGGCCGAGGTTCCTGGCGTCTTGCGGGTAACCCGCGAGACGCCGTGCCGCGCTTAGAGCCTACCCCAACAGGGACACTTCCCTATCTCGGAGTAGCGCCCAATGGGACAGGCTCTTAGACATGCATCGGACCCGTGCGGTGGCGTTGGAGTTGCCGCTGCCCCTGCTTGCGGAACGGGGCTACATGTACGCCCCGGAAGCCGCCGAGGTCGTCGTCTCCGAGGGCGACCTTTTCGTCAAAGCGCAAACGCCGCCCCATGCCCAGCCTGCCTAAAGCCAAGCGGAGAAACGCAGTCCGTCTCATTTTGGACAGGAATAATTCATTTCGTCGCTGCTAGACGTGGCGAGCCGCGTCACTTTCGACGAGTGTAGGTTTCAACTTCCCGGCCTCGCCCGCGCACTTTGTTGCCGGGAATTTTCAACCGCCACTATCCCACTGACCTTTTTTGACGCATCGCCCTGATAAATTTCACGGTTACGCCGACAATTCTCCCGAAAGGTTCGCGCGAACAGCGCGGGCGCGAGGGGCCGACTAAGGCGAGAACTGGCGGAGGGAATGCGAATGTGGTTTCGTGACTTGAAAATCGGCATGAAAATCGCGGGCGGCTTCGGCGTCGTGATGCTCTTGGGCGTGGCGGGATATTTCAGCACCGTAATCGCGGTACAGCGCTTCATCTACAGCGCCATGCAGATGGGCAATACGACGCAGCACAAGGCTCTGGTGACCGGCGGGAAAGAAGCGCTGACGGCGATTCGCTGGGGCTGTCTGTGGCAGGCGGTCATCTTTACCCTTACGTTTACCATCGCCTCGCTCCTGTCGCGCTCGATTGCCCGCGCCCTGCGCGCCCTGCTCAAAGCGGCGCGCGGACTGGCCGAGGGCGACGTGGCGCAGGAAGTAAGATTGACGTCGCGCGACGAAATCGGACAGGTCGCCGAAGCGTTCCGCGCCACCATCCAGTACCAAACCGAAATGGCGGGCGCGCTCGAAGCCATGACGCGCGGCGACCTTAGCCGCAGCGTGACGCCGAAATCCGAGCGGGACGTGCTGGGAACGTCGTTTGTTCGCATGATCGAGAATATCCGAATGCTGATCGGCGCGCTTTCCAGCAACACGGATACCGTCGCTGCAACCAGCCGCCAGCTTGCCGCGACCGCGCTGGAAGCCCGGCAGGGCGCGCAGTCCATCGCCAATACGATTGAAGATGTCGCCAGTTCCGCCAACCAGTCGGCGATGACCAGCCAGGAAATGGCGCGGGGCAGCGAGCAGCAGGCGCAGTCGGCAAGCGAAGCGGCGGTCGCTATGGGCCAGCTCCAGAACGCGATCACGCAGGTGTTGACCGGCAGCGAGCGGCAGCAGGTCGCCGTTCACGAATCCGATGCGGGAATGCAGCGGGCGGTACAGGCGGTCGAGCAGGTGGCGAAGTCAGCGCAGGAGATGGCCGTGTCGTCGCAGCAGGCCGCCGCCATCGCGCAAACCGGCGGCAAAGCCGTGCAGGACGCGATTGCCAGCATGGGGCGCATTCAGCAGCAGGTGCAGGCGTCGTCGGGCAAGGTGCAGGCGCTGGGGCAGAAAGGCCGGGAAGTCGGGGCGATTGTCGAAACCATTGACCAGATCGCCGAACAGACCAACTTGCTCGCTTTGAACGCGGCTATCGAGGCGGCGCGGGCGGGCGAGCATGGCCGGGGCTTCGCCGTCGTCGCGGACGAGGTGCGAAAACTGGCCGAGCGCTCCACGTCGGCGACCAAAGAGATCGCCGCGCTCATCGGCATGGTGCGGTCGGGCGTGGACGAGGCCGTGCAAACGATGCAGGCGAGCCATCAGGAAGTCAGCGAGGGCGCGGCGCGCAGCGCCGAGGCCGGGCAGGCGCTCACGGATATTCTTTCCGCCGCGCAGGAAGTGGCGTCGCGCGTGCGGGGCGTCAACACGATTGCCGAGACGATGGCCGAATCGGTGCAGGCCGCGCTGACTTCGGTGCAGGCGGTGCGCCAGATCGCCGAGGAAAACGAGCAGGCAGTCATCGAAATGGCGTCCAGCTCGCAGTTCGTTTCGTCCACGATCACGACCGTCGCCTCGATCAGCGAGCAGTCGGCGGCGGGCGCGGAAGAGATGAGCGCGTCGGCGCAGGAAGTGGCGGCGAGCGCGCATCAAATGACGCTGATCGTGACGGATCAGGCCGACAGCATTGACCGGGTGAGCGTGGCTTCCGACGAGCTGCGAAGCATGACCGAAGCCGCCCTGCAGCTGGTGGCCCGGTTCAGCAACTACCAGGAAGATACGCCCAAAAGCGCGCCCGCATCCGCTCCCGTCGAAGCGCGCCCGATACTGCGCGCGGCCTGACCTATCGAAAGGAATGACGCCTAACCCCCGACCCCCTTCCCCGGCGGGAAAGGGGGTCGGGGGTTAGGTGAATTGTCTCCCCGCCAGCAAAGGAGCCGGGGGTTAGGCGCAATGCGTTGATGGGCTGGATGCTTACGCGGCGAGTTGCGCGGACTGGCTGCGAACCGAATGCAGATGCGGCGCGGGGCGCGGCGGCGTGACGCGGCGAGAGCGGGTCGGCGTTCCGCCCGTTTCCAGGTTCTTCCGCAGCATCACGCGGGCGCGGTGAATGCGCGAACGCACGGTTCCAATCGCGCAGTGCATGGACTCGGCGATTTCCTGGTACGAGCGCTGCTGCACGTCGCAGAGCAGGATCGCCGTTCGGTAGTCGGCAGGCAGCGCGGCGAGCGCTTTTTGCAGCCGCTCTTCCATCATCGGGCCAAGCACGATTTGCTCCGGGTCGCTGTTCGGCGCGGCGAACTCGTGCGACAGTGGCTGCCCGTCCTCGTCGCCCAGGATCGGCGATTCCAGCGAATACATAGGCACGCGCTTCTGGCGGCGGCGCATATCAATGACGCGGTTGGTGATGATACGGAACAGCCAGCCCTCGAAGGAGCGGGTCGCGTCGTAGCTGTCGAAATTGTTCCAGGCGCGCACGTAGGCGTCCTGCGCCACGTCCTCGGCGTCGGCGGCGTTCCCGGTCAGGCGGTAGGCCAGATTATAGGCGCGGCGCTGGCTGCGAAGAAAAAGCTGCTCGAAATCGCGTTGCGCGCGGTCGCTTGAGGCTGCCAAAGTCATCGGTGTGTCTCCCCGTTTCAGTCGGCTTCAAATTCTCGTTGCCCCCGCATCCGGGCGGGCGGCGAACGTTCTTCCTTGTCTTCTATAGGTCGCTCTTAAATTTTTCCTTGCCTATCGAAACGCCTCGCGGCAAGTCCGACGGCCGCAACGGACTTTCCCTACGGCTTGCCGGTCAGCGCGACAACCGCGCTTTCGCCTGGGTTTCCGTCTTCATCCACCGCCTCGATTTGCGCCAGACGCCGGACGGTTTCGCGAATCGCCGCGCAGCCCGCGTCTTTAGTCAGAAAGGCGTCCGCTCCCGCTGCCAGCGCCGTAGCTCGCTCCTGCTCGTACACGCTCATCACGATGATTTGTATCGCAGGGTCGTACTGACGCAGGCAGCGCGCCGCCTCGATACCGTCCATGCGCGGCATTTGCGCGTCGAGCAGCGCGAGGGTTGGCTTGAACTGCCGGGCCAGCAGGAGCGCTTGCAGTCCGTTTTCGGCTTCCCAACGGATTTGCAGGCGCGGGTCGGCCTCGACCGCGCGTTTCAGGCATTCGCGCGTCATCGAGTCGCCATCGGCAATCAATATCGAAATCACGGGCATATTGCGGTTAACTCCTCTGGCGGTCCGCGGCCTGGAAAAGAGCGGCGCGAATTTCGCGCCCGTTTCTTCCCGCCGCCATTGACGTTAGTATCGCCGATTGACCCGCCTGCTGTCACCCGGCAATGCCCTGATTTGCGTGCGCTGACTTCCCTAGTTTTTGTATTAGGGAAATCCCTAGCCAGCATGAAGAGAGGGATTTCACGGCAGTGGGTTGGACGACATTAGAGAGAAGCCCGCTAATTTGAGCGCGCAAAACCGTCTGAGGAAGGGGAAATGTGATACAATTAAGGGCGAAATGCAAAACGAGCGCCACCGGGAC
>JBBRNU010000207.1:0-7265 GCA_038230115.1 Chthonomonadales bacterium
ATGCGCCAGCTCTCCGCCTTCGCTCCCGCTTTCTACAAAGGCAAAGGTTACGACCTTCGCTCCCTTCTCCCATGCAGGGAGAAGGGCCGGGGATGAGGGGTGACCTAACAGTTCCCCAAACCCAACGTTCTCGTTCCTCTCTCCTTGCCTAAGGAGCTTATCTTGTCCCGTAACTTTTTCCTGATCGCATGCAGGAAGCCTGCGAGCCGCCCCGAAGCGGGCGTTCCCTATCTCATCGCAAAGATAAGGGACAAGATAAGGCCTAAAGAGAGGGGCCAGGGGTGAGGTGAATCCGCTCCCTGCGAAAGGTAAAAATCAGGGCGAAGCGGCATTGAAGCCCGCGCAGGCGGGCTTCGCATATCAGAACGGGGTTTCAATCCCGTTCGACGCGCCTTTCAGAACAAGATTCATGCGGCCTGCGGCAAGGGAACGGCGGCGGGTGGCGGCGCGGTCGGTTCGTGGCTCCCTTGCCCCGGTTTTTCCTCGTGTAGTTTCTGCCATTCGCTTGCGGGAACGCGCAGAAAAGCCTCGACCAGACGCGGGTCGAACTGCACGCCCGCCATGCGCGCAATCTCAGCCAGGATCGCCGGGTAGGGCAGGGCGGCCCGATACGGACGGTCGCTCGCCATTGCGTCAAGGGTATCGGCGAGAGAAAAGATACGTGCGCACAAGGGAATGGCCTCGCCCGCCAGGCCGTCCGGGTAGCCCCCGCCGTCCCACCGCTCGTGATGCGAGCGCACAACGGGGAGCGCGCACACGAATTGCGAAAACGCCCCCAGCATCTCGACGCCCTGCTGCGGATGTTTTCGCATGACTTCCCACTCTTCGGGGGTGAGCGCGCCAGGCTTGTGCAGAATGGAGTCGGGAACGCCGATTTTGCCGATGTCATGCAGGAGCGCGCCCAGGGTCAGGTCGCGCAGGTCGTCGGGCGCGAGCGGCGCGATGTCGAGGCGAATGACCTCCTGCGCCAGCCGCAGGGCGAAGCGGGCGACGCGCTGGGAGTGGCCGTCGGTTTCGGGGTCGCGCAGGTTGAGCAGGGCGAGCAGGCCGGCGAGAGTTTGTTCCGCGCCAGGCTGTACGAGCGCCTGGGTGAGAGGATTGGCGGCAAGCGCGCTCCCCGGCGTTATCGCCGTTGTTTCGTCCTGGGCGATTGGGTCGCCTGCCCCTGCGGTTGCCGTTGTTAGCGTCGCTTCGCGCTTGTCTGCGCCTGCCGCTTTTTCGCCTTGCTCTGCCGCGCCCGCTTCGCCGTTTATGGCCTTGCAATCCTTTCCCTCGTCGTTCGCGTCCAAAACAAGTTGAGTCTGCGGCGTATCAAGGACGCAGCGGTTGCGCCCGGTGCGCTTGGCGGTGTAGAGAGCCTGATCCGCGCTTTCGACCAGGGCTTCCGGGACGGCGCTGAGCGCCGAGGTGTCCGATGTGGCGCTTTCGCTCGACGTCTCCGCCGCGCAGCCCGGACGCAGGGGCGTGGCGATGCCGATGCTGAGGGTGACGCGGCGACAGGCGAACGGGTGCAGCGCGACCATCGTACACAACCGCTCGGCCACCGCAAAGGCGGCCTCCTCGTCGGCGTCGGGCAGCAAGACCGCGAACTCCTCGCCCCCGTAGCGGGCCACCAGATCGCCCGGTCGGACGTTGGCCTGCAAGAGCGCGCCGACGCCGCGCAAGACGTCGTCGCCAGCAGGATGGCCGAAAGTATCGTTATAATGTTTGAAGTGGTCTACGTCGCACAAGAGCATTGTCAGGCTGCGCTGGCTGCGTTCGGCCTGGGCGACGTGAGCGCGCAGGGCGTCCTGGAAGGCGCGATGGTTGGCAAGGCCGGTCATGCCGTCGGTGGTGGCGAGCGCCTGCAGGCGGACGTTGGCGGCTTCGACGGCTTCCATGGAGACCTGCAGTTCGTCATTGGACTGTACCAACTGTTGGGTGCGCTCGGCGATGCGCCGCTCCAATTGATGGTTCGAGCGCCGCAATTGCTGTGTGCGTCGGCCCACGATGACGACAACAAACAGTGTTGCGACCAGAGCGCCCAGCGCCTTGAACCAGAGCGTCTGGTAGTAGTGCGGTCGCAGGACGAACTGGCAGGCCGCTCCCGTGCGGTTCCACAGGCCATCGTTGTTGCAGGCCATAACGTTGAAGGTATAGCGTCCAGGCGGCAGGTTGGTATAGTAAGCGACGCGGCGCGATCCGGCCTCGACCCATTTTTTGTCGTAGCCTTCCAGCCGATAGCGAAACCGCACCTTTTCCGGGGCCGACAGGCTCAGGGCCGTGTACCGAATTTCCAGTTCGCCTTTGCCCGGCAACGCCCGCGCCGCGCGGTTCAGGGGCAGAACCGCGCCATCCACGACGGCCTGCTCGATGACGACGGGCGGGCGTACAAGGTTGCTGACGATACGTCGGGGCGCGACAATCGTCACCCCGTGATCGCCAAAAAATACCAGATTGCCATCGGCCATTGTGAGGCCGGTGCCGCCCAGCGGAAAGCGGCGAATGCCGTCGGCGGCGTCGTAGAGAACAAGGGGCAGCGTTGTGATGCGGCGAGCGTCGAAAGCGTTCAAATCTTGCGCGCGGATGCTGAAAATGCCCCGGTTGCCGCCGACCCAGAGCGTTCCCGCGGCGTCTTCGGCGACCTGATACAAATTGTCGTCGGGCAGACCGTCTCGAATCGTATACAGCGTGAATTTGCCGTCCCGGAAGCGCGCGAGGCCGCTGTCGGTTCCCAGCCACATTCCGTCTTGGCCGCCCTCGGCAATTCCCAGTACATGCGTATTTTTGGGAAGCCCGTCGTGAAACATTGCGACCCTGCCGTTTTCGAGATGGCCCAGCCCGTTGGCGCTGCCAACCCAGAGCGTTTGCCGCCGGTCTGTGCAGAGCGTGAAAATGTACCCGATGTCTTCGGTCGCAGGAACAGGGATGTATCTGCGATTTCGCTGGCGATAAAGAGCGGAGTCCTTAGCGAAGACGATGCCCTCGCGGTCTCTCGCCAAGCGCCTCTTTTGGCAGTTCTGTTCGAGGGCGGCGAAGCGACCCTGCTTCCAGGCGAGCAGCGGGCCACTGTTGGCGATAATCCGGAGCGTTCCGTCCGGCATCGTGCATAGGCTTGAAACGCCGCTTTTCAAAACGCAGTCAGGAACCGCGACGGGCAGGAAACGTCCGCTGCGCCAGCGCGCCAGACCGTTCGTCGTGCCAAACCAGAGACTGCCTTCGCGCGTCTGAGCGATGGCGGTCAGAGTTCCCGAATAGATCGTGGAAGGCAGGTCAAGAGGGGTCAACTTGGTATTGTTGAAGCGATTCAGGCCGCTTCCCGCCGCCACCCACAGGTTGCCCTCGCGGTCTTCCTGCATCGCCTGAACGCTGTTGTCGAACAGTCCGTCGCGCTTGTTGAAAGCGACAAACGCGCCGTTCCGCCAGCGGTTGACGCCATTGCGCGTTCCGATCCAGAGATTGTCCTGGCGGTCGGTAAAAATAGATTGAATGTCGTTGGAGGAAAGCCCATCGCGCGTGGTGAAAGCGCGCCATTGGCCGTTTCGCAGGCGATACAGGCCGTTGTGCTGAGTCCCCACCCACATACTGTTGTCCCTGTCAAAGCGCAGCGTCGTGCAGGAAAGCGTGGGCAGGGGGGTCTTCACCGCCAGTTTGACGAACGCGCCATTTTTTTCCTGCTGGAGAATACCCAGGAAAAGGCTCGCGATATAGAGGCGGCCCTGCTTGTCTTCGGCGAAAGCGCGCACGCCTTCGACCGCTTGCGAAGCGGAGACAACCCGGCCTGCCCGCAGATGCGCCAGCGAATTCTCACCTATACCGCCGACCCAGAGACTGCCGTCGCGCGCCGGAAAAATCGCTCGCGCTTCGCTCCACGTCGGTTTGCCGGTTCCAAAGCGAACCCGTTGATACTGGTTATTTTTGAACAGGCCGAAGCCGTCGCCGTCGGTTCCGACCCACAGGTCGCCTTCGCGCGTGACACCGAGCGAAAGGATCATGCCCCGCGTGAAGCCCGGCGTGTTGCGCGGCGTGAAAACTTTGAACGACACGCCGTCGAAGCGCGCCAGCCCGGAACGGGTCGCCAGCCACAGGTAGCCGTCGGGCGTTTGGGCAATCGCTTCGATGTCGCGGGGCGGCAGGCCGTCTTTCGTCGTCCACACGTCCATGCGGCACTGCGTCAGGGCTTTGTCCTGATCCAGGGCGCGGAGCGGCAGCGCGCTCATCATCATGAGCAGAACCAGGAGAATAAGGCCGAGGCCGCGCAGCAGGTTCCGTCTGCCGAAAACTTCCTTGTTTACATTTGCAGATCGCATTTTCATAAATCGTATCCAGAAAAGCCGAGGCGCTGAAAGCGGGCCGCTTCGGAAAATTTGACGCTTCGTCATTTCGCTATTGTTTCGCCGCCGTCGGGTATAACTATTTTCGATCTCGTTGGCGCAGCGTTCAAGCCAGCGCCCGTGAAAACGGGTCGAAACGCCCCCGTCGGAGCCGCGCGAAAAACCGGGAAACTTACGAATATTTGACTTCACTGCTGAGGTTATGCCATAACCAGAGCGTACACCGCGAACCTTTTTCAAAGGAAGAAGCGGCAAAACCCCTCCCTGGAAACGCCCGCCGGAAAAATCCGGTATTTCTGCCGTGAACGCGGCCAAAATCGAAACCACGCCCATGATTTATCGCCGCGCTTTGCGCCCGCTGCTGTTTTTGCAAGACCCCGAACGCGCCCACGATCGCACGCTGGAAATGTTGGCGAGCGCCAGTCGTCTGCCCGCTCACGCCCTCGCCCGCCCGTTCACGCATCGCCGCCTGCAAACCGAGGTGGCAGGGCTGACGTTTCCCAACCCGGTCGGTCTGGCGGCGGGCTGCGACAAGAACGGCAAGGCGATTGCGCTCTGGCCGCATTTCGGGTTCGGGTTCGTCGAGGTCGGCACGGTCACAGCCCAGCCGCAGCCGGGCAACCCCAAACCGCGCGTCTTTCGCGCGCCGGAGCAGGGGGCGGTCGTGAACCGGCTGGGATTCAACAGCGAGGGGTCGGAAGTGGTCGCCAAACGCATCGCGCGCCTGCGCCGCCAGCCGCGCCTGATCACGACGCCGCTGGGCATCAACGTCGGCAAAACCAAATTGGCGACCGGCGACGAGGCGATTCTGGAAGACTATCGGGCAGGCTTCCGCCGCCTGTCGTGTCTGGCCGATTTCATGGTTGTCAACGTTTCCTCGCCCAACACGCCCGGCCTACGCCAGTGGCAGGAGAAAGAGCGTCTGACGCAATTATTGGGAATGCTGCAGGCCGAGGCGCAGACGCTGGCCGTGAAGCGCGGCGAGCGGGCGGTTCCGATCTTCGTGAAAATCTCGCCCGACATGGCCGACGCAGACATGGAAGACGTGGCGGAAGTGGCGCTGGAACTGCAATTGGCGGGCATCATCGCGACCAATACGACCATCCGGCGCGACGGCCCGACCGCCCACGTCGAGAGCGTCGGAGGGTTGAGCGGCAAGCCGCTGCGCGACCGGGCCGCGACCGTGATTCGCTTTTTGCACTGCCGGACGCAGGGGCGCATTCCGCTGATCGGGGTAGGCGGCATTTTCACTGCCGAGGACGCCTATGCGCGCCTGCGGGCCGGGGCGTCGCTGGTGCAAATCTATACCGGTCTCATTTACGAGGGGCCATACCTGCCGCGCCGGATCAACGAGGGACTGCTGAAGCTGATGGAGCGGGACGGCGTGAACCGCGTCGCCGACATCGTGGGTATAGACGCCGGGCGGTCGGCGGTTTGACCGAAAAGGTACGGTTTTAAACCACAGAGGCACAGAGACACTGAGGAAGCGCCGAAAAATTCTTACGCCGAACGCACGGGAGAGAACGGGAATGAATGCCCGTTCTGAAACGCGACGAACGGGATGGTAACCCCGTTCTGAAATGCACAGTCCGCCGGCGCGGGCTTAAATGCGCGCTCTCCTGTTTGTCTGCGCGGGCCGAATGCGGCATTGGCTGAAGAGATGCTTGTTCTTCGGCATTTTGAGATTGAGTTGACGACGGGACGTTTCCAAACGGGCGTCCCGGTTTGGGTGTAACCGATTGACGAGTTCCGATTTCTACAGGTTTTTATAGGCGCTCTCAGAGGTGAAAAATGCTTGCGGGTTCGCCGCGCCGCTGGTTTTGGTTTCGGGTCTGGACGGGGCCGCTCTCGGTCGCCACTCTTTTGCTGGCGGCGCGGGTCGCTGACGGCAGGGCGGGGCGGCAGGGAAATCAGGGAAAGGCGAGCGAAGCGGCGGGCCGGGAAGCGCGTGGGGGCATCGTAAGCGCAAACGCCGCCAATTCGGGGAGCGGGAAAAAGGGCGTCGGTTTTCAAGAATCAGAGCTGCGCGCCGGGGAGCCGGAAGAGGATTTCCCAGCGGTCTGGTCGCCCCGGTTTGTGAGCGCGCGGCGCGCAAAGATCGCGCCGCGCGCGCTCGTTTTTGGCTGCGCGGTCAGGGGCGAGGCCCATGCGTATGCTCAGGGGCTGCTGGACTGGCACGAGGTCGTCAACGACGTCGTCGGGGGCCGGGCGGTCGTCGTAACCTATTGTTCACTGTGCAATTCCGGCGTCGTGTACGGGCGCGAGGCGGCGGGGCGGACGCTCACGTTCGGCGTGTCCGACCGGCTGTGGCGCAACGCGCAGGTGATGTACGACGCGGAAACGTACAGTCTCTGGTCGCACGTTACCGGCGAGGCGCTGGCAGGCCCGCTGAAGGGAGCGCGATTGACGCCGCTGCCCGTCGCGACACCCCGGATTCGGTGGGCCGCATGGCGGGCGCTTCACCCGCGCACGCAGGCGCTGACCCTCGACGGGCGGGAAGACGCGCGCGAAGAACGCTTCTGGAGCTATCGGCATGACGCCCGCCGGGTCGGTTATTATCCGCCCCATCGGGTAGACCCGCGCGCGAGCGCAAAAGAGATGATCCTGGGCGTCGCGCGCAACGGAACGGCCCGCGCCTATCGGTACGCGGAACTAGCCCATAAGCCGCTCGTGATGGACGCGGCAGGCGGAACGCCGCTCTTGATTTATTACGACCGCGCGAACGAGATGGCAGCGGTTTTCCGGCGACCGGGAGCGGGCCGATTTCGGCTGGCGGGCGGCGTCCTCATCGGCCCGACGGGGCAGAGCTGGCAGGCAGCGACCGGACGCGCGATTCACGCTCGTTCCCAACACATTGCGCTGCCAATGCAAACCTTGCGCGCCCGCGCGCTCTCATCCCGAAACGACAGACGGACGCGGCAACCCCGATTTCGACGCAACGAGCATAATTCG
>JBBRNU010000208.1:0-7263 GCA_038230115.1 Chthonomonadales bacterium
CATGGCGAAAGGCGGCGTCCTGGCAGCGGCGCAGCTGACGAAAATCAATCACGTCCTGCGTCAGCAGGTTTTCGTACTCGAACGGCAGGCGCACGTCGTGCAGGCCGGGGTTGTCAGTGCAAATCGCGACGTCCACGCCCGTCTCTTCGCACAGCGTAAAAACAGTCTTGAGCGCGTCCAGATCGTGCAGCGTGCCGGTTTTGAGATAGGAGGTCGGACAGATTTCCAGACACTGACCCCGGTCGGCGATGGCGGGCAGCAAATCGGGACGCAGGAGGGGAATTTGAATGCCATGTCCGATGCGATCCACAAACGGCAGGAGTTCGGGATAGCAGCCGTTTTCGGTCTCGAACAGGTGACAGGTCGTTTTGACGCCGCGCGCTCTGGCATACTTGAAGAGGTCAATCAATTCCGGCAGGCGCGTGGCGTACAGCGTGTCCGGGCCGCTCAAATCCACGCCGCAAATGATGTCGTTTTCTCTGGCGGCAAGGTCAATAATGGCCCGGTTGATCTCGTCGGGCAGGCGGCTGTGCATACATAAAATCTGGCGCAGGCGCAGGGGATATTCGGGCTGCTGGCTGGCCTGCGCGATGACCTGCGCCACCTCGCGCATCTGCAAAATGCGGTCGGCCTGCCCCAGGCGCGCGTCGGTGCGATAGTAGGGCGTGTAGCGCAGCTCAAGGTACAAGATTCCCTCGAAAACATAAGCTCCGCGCACCAGTTTGGAGACAAAATAGGGCAGGGTCTCGACCGTCTGTACCTGCTCGACGAGGGTATGCAGTTCCAGAAATTCGGTCAGGCTGGCGCGGGGGCGGGTCAGAAACGCTTCGAACGCCTCGTAATCGGGGTAAGCGTCGGCAAGCGGATGCCTCTGCCGCCGCAGGAAGCGCCAGAAGATGCGCGGCACGACCGCCCCGCCCAGATGCCGATGAAGTTCCGCGTGTAGTGGCATGATGTTCCTGAAGGGCTGAAATTTTTACGAGGCTCGCGCCCGCGTTTCTTTTTGCCCTGCCTTGCCAACCATTATACTGCAAACAGAGGCGACAATGATTCCAGACGGCCTTCTTGCGACGTTGGCCTGCGGGCGCGTCACAATTTGAAGGGCAAGCGAGCCGGAGGTTGAAAACCCCCGGCAAGAAAGGGCAAGCGTCCTGTCGGACGCCAAACTCATTGGTAAGCGCGACGCTCTTGTCTCGGCATTGCCGTCTGCAAGACGGTTGTTTTTTTCTGCCGGACGTTTTCAACGCCCGGCAATGCGCAGAGAGAAGCAACTCTCGACAGTTGTGGAAAAAGCGGGGCCAGGAAAAATGCGGGGCAGTCGCTTTTTGCATTGCAGATGAAAGCCGCGACTATCCCGGCTCCGGCAGGCGCAGGGCTAGAAGGAAGCCGAGCGCGACGATGATGGCGACGAGGGCGAACAGCAGGGGGACGCCCGCGACCGAGACGAAATGGCTGTTCTGCACGAGCAGGCCGCCCAGAAACGGGTACAGAGCCGACGGCGCGAACAGCAGGTTGAGCAGCGCGATGTAGACGGGCCGCTCGTGGGCGTCAATGTGCGACAGAAGAAAGTGGTTCAGCACGATCCACATGCCCCATCCCAGACTGCCGCCCATCAGCAGGAACACCAGCCCGAACAGCCAGGGGGACAGAGCGCCGACCGTGAGGGCGAGCAGGGGCGTCAGCAGGCAGGCGAAGGCCACCCCGCGCACGGCGCTGGCCGCGCTGCGCCGCTCGCTCAGATACGTCCAGGCGGGCATCAGGGCGACGACGCCCAGGGCGAGCAGCACCTGATAAGTGCCGCCCCATTCGTCGCCCAAATGAAACTTGCGCGTGGCGTAGAGGACGTAGAAGGGCGCGGCGGCGGAACCGGCCCCGATGAGCATCTGGATCAGGGCCAGGCGCGCGAATGTCGGATTGGCGCGCACCAGGGCGGGTATCTGGCGCAGGTATTCGCGCAGGGGCGGGCGCGGCGAAACGACATGATCGGGCGCGGGCGGTTCGCGAATCATCAGGACGCCGACGAGCGAAATCTGGAACATCAACGCAGCGATCCCGGTGAGCAGCGCGTAATTGTGGGGAAACGGCAGGCGCGAAGAGTGCAGCGCGCCGCGCACGATGAAAGCCGCAATCGCCACGCTCGCCAGCCCGGACGTCAGCTGCGTCGAGGCGAAAAAGCGGCCCCGCGTGCGGTCGGAAAAAGCGCGGGCGACAATCTCCATCCAGGGAACGTAGCCCAGACCATCGCCCAAGGCCCAGATCGAGAGGATGATAATCGTGGCCCACAGCGCGAGCAGGCGCGAGATGGGCGGACTGTCGAGCGCGCGCCACAGAAACCAGGGCAGGACGAGCAGGGGCAGGCGGGTAAGCGTGGCGACCCAGGCGAGCGTGGGCTTCTGGCGGGGCAGGCCATGTGTGCTGTGCGCGACGAAAATCTGTACCGCGCTGAACACGAAGAACTTGACTGCGGCATAGGCTCCGATGAGCGGCCCGCCCGCTCCCAGCCGCTGAAGCAGCAGGGGCAGGACGGCGCTGCCGTCAATGAAAGCCATGCCGAGCGAGAAAAACGTCACGTCCAGCATTAGCGCGCCCAAGTTCCAGCGCACCTGGCGCGGATCGCGCGCATCGAGCAAGCCTGACACTCCTATCCCACTTTCAGCGCGCGAATCAAAGCGAACTCAAATCGGCGCGGCGGGCGTTCCTCTGAATTCCTGCGGGCTTTTCAGCGCTTCCGTGCTTCCGTGCCTTCAGGATACCCGACGGGGGGCGTAATTGCGGCATGACCGGTAGCGGTGGTTCGCTAGGGCGGGGCGGGCGGATTGTCGCCGGGCGCGTCTGTGTTGGCGCGGTTTGGCGTTGTCGCGGTCGGCTCGCCAGCCTCCGCAGCGGGCGCGTCTGTCGCAGGGCGCTGCGTATCGGCGCGGTCATCGGGCGGGGCGGTGACGGTGATCGGGCCGCTGCCGTTCAGCGCCGGTTCAAAAGCCGGGGCGGCGGACGCGGCTCCCGACGCCCCGGCAGCGTAGCCGTTGGCGTTGTTCTGCGCCGCATTTTGGCTGGTACGGGCGCGGGCGAGTTTGCGCGCCTCGTCGTGAATGGTCGCGATCAGGTCGCTGGCGGTCGGGCCGGGAACTGCGCCGGATTCGATTCCATGCGCTTTGTTGACCGCCTGCTGAACCGGAACCGCGTCGGCCATGAAATCGCGCCAGACCGGAACGCATAGCTGCCCGCCCGTCGCGCCCGGCATCGGCTGATAGAGCGTTCGCGTGACGGTCGCGCCGTTCGCGTCATGCGTTTGCTCCCGATGCGCCCGCGCCATCCAGACCGCTGTCGTCAGGTCGCCCGTGTAACCAACGAACCAGGCGTCGCGGTGGCTGCTGGTGGTTCCGGTTTTGCCGTGCGCGTCCGCTATCGCCTGCGCTTCCTGCGCCGTACCGCTCGTAACAACCTCGCGCAGGGCGGCGTTGGTCTCGTCGAGGGCGCGCTGGCTCAAAAAAGACGGGTGCAGACGGCGGGCCGGGTCGTCCACGAACACGTCCTGCCCTCGCGCGTCCACACTGCGGGTCGTGAAAATCGGGTCATAACGTTTGCCCCGATTGGCGAACGCGGTGAAAGCCGAGCAGAGGTCGAGGGCATGGACGCCGGACGCGCCGAGCGCGAGCGAAAGGTCGGGCTGCAGGGGCGTCGTAATTCCCAGGCGCTGCGCGGCGTCCGTGACCTTTTCGATGCCCGTTTGTTCGGCGACTTGCACGGCAACGGTATTGACCGAGTGACGAATCGCGTCCAGAACCGACATGGAGCCGTGATATTGGCGGTCGAAATTATGCACGACCCAATCGCGCTTGCTGCCCGAATACGTGATTTTTTCGTCGGCGAAGGGCGTGGTCAGGTCGCAGACTTTGGCGTTAAAGGCTGCGGCGTACACGATGGGCTTGAAGGTGGAGCCGGGCTGTCGCAGCCCCATCGTAATCGCGTCGAACTGATCGCGCTGAAAGTTAGCCCCGCCGACCAGGGCGCGCACGAACCCGGTGCGCGGGTCAATCGAAACCATCGCGCCGGTCGTCGGGCCGTCATGCCGCTTCAGGCCGTTCCGCAGGGCGCGCTCCGCCGCCTGCTGCGCCCGCCAGTTCAGCGTGGTTTCGACGCGCAGGCCGGAGTAAATAAACTCCGGGCCGTAGTGGTCGCGGATTTGCGCCAGGACGTTGGCGACGAAATAAGGAGCGCGCCAGCCGGTTCCGGTTTGCAGGCGCGGGCGGACGAAATGCAGGGGCGCGTTTTCGGCCTCGGCTTCCTGGGCGGGCGTGATTTTGCCGGTCGCGGCCAGGCGCGCCAGAACGTCATTATGCCGTCGCAGGGCCGCCTCGCGATGCTGAAACGGCGAGAAAGCGACCGGGCGCTGCGGCAGACCGGCGAGAAGCGCGGCCTCGTTGAGGGTGAGCGATTTGGCTGACTTGCCGAAGTAGGTTTCCGCCGCCGCCTCGACGCCGTAACTGCCATTTCCATAGTAAACGGAATTGAGATAGGCTTCCAGGATTTCGCGCTTGCTGTACGCCGCCTCGATTTTGCGCGCCAGCAGCGCCTCCTCGATTTTGCGGGCGAAGGTTTTCTTTTTCGACAGATAGACGGTGCGGGCGAGCTGTTGCGTGATCGTGCTGCCGCCCTGATTGGCCGCGCCGCCGTCCCGCAGATTGCCCCATAAGGCGCGCAGAACGCCGCGCCCGTCCACGCCGCCATGCTCGTAAAAGCGGCTGTCTTCGGTCGCAATCGTAGCATCAATCAGAGAGGGCGAGATTTCCGACAGGCTGACCGGGCGGCGATGCTGCATTTCCAGGGTCGCGAGGGTCACGCCGTCGCTGGAAACAATGGTCGTGACCTGACTCAGGCGCAAGTCGGCGATGTTATCTACGCTCGGCAGACGCGACTCAATGGCGCGCGTCAGGCTCAGGCCGCAGCCCAACCCGCCCGCCAGCAGGGTCAGCCCGCCCAGCGCGAAGAGAGCAAGCGTTCGCTTTCGCCGCGATTGCCGGGGGACGGGCAGCGAAACCGGGACGGCGGCGACAGCGCGACGCGCGAAGCGGGCCGGGCGGGGTCTGGAATATTGGGGTTCGCCGTGACCGGACGGCGTAAAGACTATTGCCATAAAGTTAAATCCTGAAACCTGCCGGAACGAAAAGAGCCGGGGCCGCGAAGTATTTTCGGCGCCAACAAAAAACGCGCCGGAAGCCAATGCTGCCACAAAACGGGCAGCGCGGTTACAGACGCGCTTGGTCGGGCGCGACGCAGACAACGGGGCTGCACTCACGCCATGAAAAAGTTTTATGGTTCTTCTGTTGGGATACTTCGTAGCAGACGAACAGGGGAACGAAAATGTTCCTTGCTCTGCGTCAGCGGCTGGCAAGAAGCGGGGTGGGGAAGGGGAACGCAAGCGCGCCGGAACGGGCGAATTCGGACAGGCAGGCGCGGGTGGCGGGCGCGGTTTCGGGCGGGGCGAGCGCGAGCGCCATTTGTAAACGCTCCAGGTCGGCTCCGGTGTCCACATCGAAGTCGGATTCCAGCAGGCGGGTTCGCAAATTCAAAGCGCGGGCGCGGTCGAGGGTTTGGGCGAGAACCTGATCACTGCTCCACGCGATGTTGCGGAAGAGGCCGGGAGCGCGCCACTTCAGCCCGATGAGATAATAGCCGCCATCGTCGGCAGGCCCAAGAGCCACGTCCTGTCCGTCCGCGCCCGGCTGCAAAGCGGCGAACGCGGCGCGCAGGCGCGCGGGCGGCAGGAACGGGCAGTCTGTCCCGATGACGACGCAGGGCTGGAAACGGCGCTGCCAGGCCTGCGCGAAAACGTCGGTGAGCCGCGCGCCCAGGTCGGCCCCGGATTGGGCGAGAAGCGGCAGGCCGGGAAATTCTCCGGCGAACCACGCGCCTGCGTCTGCCGGGGCGTAGGCGATGGCGACCTCGCCGCCGCCCGCCGATTGCGCGCTGGCGACCGTATCGCGCAGGAAGGCGTCGGCAAGGGCGGCGGCCTGATCAAACGTCAGCGGCGGGCAAAGCCGCGTCTTGACCGCGCCCGCAGTCGGACGTTTCGCCATCACAACAATTCCCTGCCGAATACTGCCCATGTTCCTATCGTCTTCCTCCGCTTTCTTCCTGTTTCTTCCTGGAATGTCTCACGAAACGGAAAAGCGCGTCACCAGCGATAGGGATGGTCGCCGCGCTCCCACAGATAGGAGGTGAGCTGCCCGACATGATACCACTCGTGGTCGGCGATGTTCACAAAAACCTCGGCGCGCGGAATTGAGGGTAGGGTGAGCGAAGCCAGCCAGCCGCCATCAAAGGCGATTTCCTCGGCGAGGTCGGCTTCCGAGAGCGAGTCCAGATAGTCGAGCGTCTGCTGACGAAGGGCAAGCAAAGCGCGGCGTAGATTGTCCAGGCTTCCGCAGTCGCCGATTTTCTCCTGAGCGTCGGCATCGGAGAGAGTACGCCCGGTTTTTAGCCGCGCGATCAATTGCAGCTCCGTTCCTGCGATTTCGACAATTTGTCCCGCGATTGTCCGCATTCCTGTTGCGGGCGCCCATTCCATCAGATCAGGCGTGAGCCGGTCAACGATTGCGTCGAGATCGCGCCGCACCAGGGCGAGCCGCGCTTTGAGAAGAACGTGACGGGTATTTTTCATGCTGATACTATACCCATCCATAAAGCGGAACCGGAGACACCTTGAGAATTTTTCCTCAAAGGTCTCGCGTCTCTGCCGTCACAGAAGGCGGACGCCAACGCGATGTCAGGAAGGCGCTCGCCCCAGCGTCAGATTACGATTCGGTTTTTCTCCTTGACAAGCGGGCTGGAAACCGCTACAATAGAGGAGCAATCGAGTGGAAGCGTAAAAGCGGAATTGCAAGTCTGCAAATTCGCAGCGTCGTCCGATTGCGAGTGGTTCGCCGCGCGTCTGTAGCTCAGTGGATAGAGCATCTGTCTTCGGAACAGAGGGCCGGGAGTTCGAATCTCTCCAGACGCATAAATACTTGTCATCGGTTTCGCTGGCGAATGCCAAGCCAGCGTCTTGAAATTCCATTGAAGCCGCCCGGAAACTCAAAATAGTTTCCGGGCGGCTTCGATTTTGTCCGCCCCGTCCCGCTTCACTCTTCCCCGATCAGGCGCATAAAGACGGTCTCGAATACCTGCTCGCCGGTTTTGGCGCGCAGCTCGGCGAGGGTTCCCATCGCCACGACCTGCCCCTGCGCGATGATGCCGATGCGGTCGGCCAGCGCCTCGACTTCC
>JBBRNU010000209.1:0-7249 GCA_038230115.1 Chthonomonadales bacterium
TTCAGGGTGGGGATTTATTCCCGTTCTCCGCATTCCAGAACGGGCATTCCTTCCCGTTCGCCCTCTGTCCCCGTTCCTGCGCTTACGAAAGCCTTATTTGCGGGTGAGCAGGTTCATAAATTCGGAGCGAGTGGCGCGGTCGGAACGGAACACGCCCAGGACGTGGCTCGTCACCATGTCGCTGCTCTTCTTTTCCACGCCGCGCGCCATCATGCACATATGCTGCGCTTGCAGGACGACCGCAACGCCCTTCGGCTCCAGAACCTTCTGGATCGCGTCGGCGATTTCGACCGTCATGCGCTCCTGAACCTGCAGCCGGCGGGAGAACATATCCGTGATGCGCGCCATTTTCGACAGGCCGATGATTTTGCCGTCGGGAATGTAGGCGATGCTGGCGTGTCCGTAGAACGGCAGCAGGTGATGCTCGCACATCGAAAAGAACTCGATGTCGCGCACGATCACCATGTCGTCTGAGTCCTCGTGAAAAATCGCCCCGTTGACGATCTCGTCCAAATCCTGCGTATAGCCCCGCGTCATGAAGCGCATCGCTTCCGCCGCGCGGTAAGGCGTTTTCAATAAACCCTCGCGCTCCGGGTCTTCCCCGACCTCTTCCAGCAGCGCGTGGTAAACTTCTTCCATTCGGTTCTTCATCAAACCTTGTCTTCCTCTCCCCGGTACTCAAAGAAATTGCGTCCGGTTTCTTTCAGCAGCACGCGGGTCAGGCGGGCGGGCGCGGGAATGTGGTCGCGCAGCCGTTCCCAGATAACCAGCGTGATGATCTCGGCGGAGGGTATGCGGCCCTCGAATTCGGGAATATCGTGGTTCAAATGTCGGTGGTCGTAGCGCTCCACGACTTCCTTACTCACCACTGCGTCGAGCGCGTCGCCATCCACAACCCGCCCCGACTGCACCGGCCCCGCAACCGTCACTTCCAATTCGTAATTGTGTCCATGCCCGTAAATGTAGTTGCACTTGCCAAACAGTTCTTGATTCTCCGCTTCCGAAAGGTGCGGACTGTCCAGCCGGTGCGATGCGGAAAATTCGTAGCGGTGCGTGATTTGCATAGAATTATTCTTATTGTCTTCGTTCTCTGCGCGGTCGGAATTTTCGGGTCGCCATTCGCCGTAGCGTTGCGGCGCAGGTTCCAGACGCAGACCGCTCAGGCGAACTTCGGGCGGCAAATTCCCTTCCAACTGCGCGGCAAAATACGTCAAGAGCGTCTCGACCGTGACGGGCTGATCGCCGAACGCAGCGACCTGGCGATTGATGAACTTTCGGTCGAATTGCTGTACAATACGTTCCTTGACGATTTTATCAATCGCTTTGATATTGACGATGATCCCGGTTTCGGGCGCGACTATCCCATTTACGCTTACGTCGAGAAGATAGTTGTGGCCGTAGGGTTCCGGGCTGGCTTTCGAGCCGAATTGGGCCAGATTTTCTTCGCGCGATTGGCGCGGCAGCCAGTCGGCGTGGGCGGCGGAAAACCCGACGCGGCGGGTCATGGTCATCATCGAGAAAAATGTCTCCTGACGTTCATTTTCGGCGGCTTCAACAGGGTTCATGCGCGGCGATAGGGACGACCGAGCGCGGCGGGAGCCTGCGCGGAACGTCCGCCCGTCGCCAGAATCAACAGCGTCACGACATAGGGCAGGGCGAGAAACAACTGGTAGGGCAGGTGAAGCCCCAGCGCCTGCCCTTGAAATTGAAGGGCGTCGGCGAACCCAAAAACGAGCGCGGCGATCAGGCAGCCCCAGGGATTCCAGCGTCCCGACGTGACAATGGCGAGGGCGATGAACCCGCGCCCCGCCGACATATTGGTCACGAACGTGTTGTTCTGCCCGACCGAAAGAAACGCCCCGGCGACGCCCGCCATCATCCCGCCAAACAAAATCGCCTGTGTGCGGACGCGCGCCACGCGCACTCCGGCGGCTTCGGCGGCGACTGGCTGTTCGCCGCAGGCTCGCAGTTCCAGCCCGCCGCGCGTCCGTTGAAGCCAGCCCCAGACGAGCGGAACCGCCAGCAGCGCGGCAAACGTGAGGATGTTTTGGTTCCATACGAGTTTGGGCAGGGATTTGGTTGTCAAAAACGCGCCGGTCGTGCCAAATAAGGCGCGATAAATCGTTCCGGTCAGGCCCAGCGCCAATAAATTGACCACTACGCCCACGACTACCTGGTTGGCGGTCAATTTCACGGCGAACAGGGCGAAGAGGAGGGCGAGGAGCAGCCCGGCAAGCGCGGCGCAGGCCACGCCGACCAGCGGGTTGTGCGTGTATTTTGCGCCCAGGGTCGCCGCGAACGCGCCGAGCAAAATCATGCCTTCCAGCCCGACGTTCACCACGCCCGCCCGCTGCACGACGTTTTCGCCCAGCGCGGCCAGGAGAAGCGGCGTCGCCATCGTCATGGTCGCCTGAAGCGTTCCGCTGATTACGCCCATGCCGACATTTCCTTTCCGGTTCTTGCTCTTCGGGGCGTCCAACAGTCGCCTAATCCCCGACCCATTAGCGCCATGCGCCTAACCCCCCGGCCCCCTTCCCCACCGGGGAAGGGGGTGACTAAACATCGAGTTTGCGAGGCAAGTGCAAGGCTGGCGGGTCAGGAACGCTTCTGCGTTTTATTAGGTGTTCCGATGAATAGTTTGTCTACGCGATTTACAGTGGCGAACAAGCATCTCTCGCTACTACGGATAGTAGTTTTTCGCAGAGTTCCCGTTATTCGTCGGGACATCTATTATTTTGCTTCCCGTTTCAGGAAGATGCGCCTGGCTGTTGTTTTGTCACCCCCTTCCCCGGTGGGGAAGGGGGCCGGGGGGTTAGGCGGCATTCCCTCCCAGAACTAGCAGGCTGCCAGACATTACATCAATGCCCTAAATTTGCGATTGCAATCCACCTTTACTCAATTTTACTCAATCGGCGTCGGTTCCGCTGCGATGCGCCTGCCACGCTCTGGCTCCGACGACGGCGAGGACGGCGGCGGCCTGAATCACATAAATGAGAACGGACGAGACGCCGGAGAAGCGGGACAGGTTGCCGCTGCCTGCCGTGAGCGCGCCGAAAAACAGGGCCGAAACCAGCGCGCCGACCGGATGCAGGCCGCCGAGCAGGGCCACCGGAATGGCGGTGTAGCCCCAGCCCGGCGAAAAACTGGCGTCCAGTCGGCCCGCCACGCCCAGCAGCTCGACCGCGCCCGCCAGCCCGCAGAGCGCGCCCGAAAGCCCCATTGCCTGCATTTGCAGGCGGGCGACCGGGAAGCGCGCCACGCGCGCGGCTTCGGCGTTCTGCCCGGTGACGCGCAGGGCGAACCCGGATTTCGTGCGGAACAGGTACGCCCAGACGACGAGAACGGCGACGAGAGCCAGAAGAACGCCGCTGTGCAGGCGGGTCGTCATGCCGCCCGACCACGCGGGCGGCAGCAAGCGCGCGAAGAGAATGGCATCGGGAAGCGGGTCGGACTGCGGCCCGCGCCGCGCCGCTTCCTGCAGGGGGCCGACCACCATGCCGCCAACCAGATAAAGCGCGATGTAGTTCAACATGATCGTGCTGATGACTTCCTGCACATTGCGCCGCACCCGGAGCCAGCCCGCCAGCAAGCCCCAGAGCGCGCCCGCGAACATGGCGGCGACCAGCATCAGGACGGTGAGCAGGGGCGCGGGAAGGGCGTGCGCGCCGTAACGCGCCAGGGCGGTCGCGGCGAGCGCGCCCATCAGCAGCTGCCCCTCGCCGCCGATGCTGAACATTCCCGCCCGCCACGCCACAACGACGCCCAGCCCGGTCAGCAGCAGGGGCGAGGTTTCGACGAGGGTCTCGGAAATCGGGTACAGATGCCCGCTCGCCGCGTCGCCGAACGCGCCCATCCAGAGCGCGCGAAACGCATGGAGCGGCGGAATTCGCAGGGCGGCGAACGTCAGGGTCAGCAAAACGAGAAAGCCGAGCGCGTATCCGGCCCACTGCGCCAGTCCGAAGAAAATCTTTTGCGGGACGGTATGAGGAAGGGAGGAACCGGCGGCGGGCGACGATGCTTCGGCGTCTGCAGCGGGCGCGGGGGGCGGCGTCGGGTGGGGAATGGAAGGGTCGGGCGTCGTCACGGCTTGCTTTCCGCCGCGTCCATGACATCCCCGGCCTTTCCTCTTTCCATGCCGCCGAGCAGCAGACCCAATTGCGTTGCGTCGCCCGCGCCAACCTCGAAATCGGTCAGGGTTCCCCAGGCGAGAATGGCGGCGCGGTCGGCGAGCGCGGCCAGTTCGTCCAGATCGGTCGTGATCAGGACAATCGTCGCGCCGCGCGCCCGCGCCTGCCGCAGTTGGTCGTGAACAAAACGGGTCGCGCCGATGTCCAGACCGCGTGTCGGGTTCATGGCGACAATCCAGTCGGGGGCGTGGCGCAGGGCGCGAGCCACGACGATTTTCTGCTGGTTGCCGCCGGACAGGGCCGACGCGGGCAGCGCGGCAGTGGGCGTGCGAATGTCAAACTTTTCGATCAAATCCTGTGCAAGCCGACGCAGCCTGCCGCGTCGGAGGAACGGGCCGAAGCGGTATTGCGGGTCGCCGACGGCCTCGAAAAGCAAGTTGTCCTCCACGCTCATCGTGACGGCGAGACCGGCGCGACGGCGATCCTGCGGTATGTAGGCCGTGCGAACCGAAACGTCGGGCGTGAAAGGCTGTCCGTTCCACATCAGCGCGCCAGACACAGGCGGGCGCAGACCGGCCAGCGCCTCGGCCAACTCGACCTGTCCGTTGCCATCTACGCCGCCGATGCCGTAAATCTCGCCCGGTCGCGCCGCCAGCGATAAATCGCGCAGAACGATTTCGCCCCGGTCGCCGCGCAGTATCAGGCTGGTTGCGGTCAGGGCGGGATTGACGCCGACGGGCTGCGCGCCGAGGTCAGCGACATTCGGGGAAGGCTGGGAAACGGGAAGGGGATCGGCAGGATCGGGAGCGTTCGCGGGAGAAGTCGAGACCGGCAAACTGACGGGCGCGCTGCCCACCATCCAGGCGGCCAGTTGGCGGGCGTCGGTGTCGGCAACCAGGCAGGAGGCCACGCGCTTGCCGCGCCGCAAAACAGTGACCCGGTCAGCGACGGCAAGAATTTCGGCCAGTTTGTGCGCGATGAGAATGACCGCGCAGCCCTGATCGCGCAGGCGGCGCAGGACGCCGAACAGTTCCTCGACCTCATCCCCGGCGAGGACGGCGGTCGGCTCATCGAAAATCAAAATGCGGGCGTCGGTTGCGAGCGCTTTGACGATTTCCACGCGCTGCTGCGCCCCGACGGACAGATTGGCAATCCTCGACGCGCCGTCCAGATTCCAGCCCAGCGCGCGGGCGCGTTCGAGGGCGGACGCGGCGGCTTGATGGGCGTCGTACCGGCCCCAGCGCCGGAACCCGCCCGCATCGAGGGCGAGATTTTCCGCGACCGTGAAGGCGGGAACGAGGGTGAAATGCTGATGCACCATCGCGATTCCCAGACGGCGCGCGGCGCGCGGGTTGGCAATAGAAACCGTATGACCGGCTAGTGTGATGGTTCCGGCGTCCGGTTCCGTCAGTCCGGCTAGAACGTGCATCAGCGTGGATTTGCCCGCGCCGTTTTCGCCCAGCAGAGCGTGGATTTCGCCCGCGCGCACTTCCAAATCCACGCCATCGAGGGCGACCGTCGCGCCATAACGCTTGCCGATGCCGCGCAGGGTCAGCCAGCCGGACGCGGCGTCGGTTCGGTCAGGGGGATTGGGCGGAGTGGCGCTCGAAGTCGGCGGAACCGTCGCATTATCGGTGGGCTGCCGCGAGTCGGCTTGCATGGTCGGGCGCATTCTCAGGAGGCAGCCTTCGGCACGACGAAACTGCCGTCCGTAATTTTCTTTTTCGTCTCGTCCAGTTTGGCTTTAAGGTCGGCGGGCAGTTTCGGCTCCAACTGCGGGTTCAGCACGAAGTCCACCACGCCCTCGCGCATCCCGAACGGCTTGTCGGTCGGCTTGAGCGTTCCCGCTTTGGCCTGTTTCGCGATGTCCACGAACACTTTTTCAGTGTAAATCGGCGCGCTTGCCAGAATAACGTCGGGCGCGGCGCGGTTTTGATCGCTGTTCGTGCCGAGCGCGTAGACGGATTTTCCGGCCTTGTTGCGCTCCTGTACGGCGTTGAAAACGCCCTGTGCGGCGGCGTCCACATCCTGCATGATGATGTCCGCGCCCTGGTCAATGAGCGGAAGGGTGGCCTCTTTCGCCTTGCCCACGTCATCCCAGCTGTTGGTGTAGACCGGGGGAACCATGACGATGTTCGGGTTGACGGATTTCGCGCCTGCCTCGAACGCGCTGAACACGCTCTTGACCGGCGCGATAGGCTGTCCGCCGACCGCGGCAAGTTTGCCGGTTTTGCTCATGCGCGCCGCGAGCATTCCGAGCAGATACGCCCCGTCTTCGAGTTTGTAGACGATGGGCATGGTGTTCTGACCGACTTTGCCGCCCGACGAAATGACGAAAAGCGTCTTGGGGTAATCCTTTTCCATTTTCAGGGCCAGGTCTTCGTACTCGTTGCCGTGTCCGAAAACGACGTTGAAGCCCTTGCTGGCAAAGGCGCGCAGGTTTTTTTCCTGCTCGCCGGACGTGCTGGCGTTCTCGACGTTGGGCGTGTCTTCAACACTCAAGTTGAGTTCTTTGCGGACGGCCATAAACGCTTTGTACGCGCCCGCGTTCCAGCCATTGTCGCTGGTCAGCCCCGACGTAACCAGCGCGGCCTTGAAGCCGCCGTTCGGAGCCGCGCCCGCCGTCATCGTCGCCTTGTCGCCATTCGGCGCGACGGGCGCAGGGGACGCGGTATCGTTAGAGCGTCCGCAGCCGCCAAGCGCAAGGGCGGCAAGCGCGGTCAGAGCGAGTTGAGCGAAAGGGGTCTTGCAGGCGAACGGTCGAAAATGGAGCCGGTTCGGGTGGCGCATTCTGCGGGTTTCTCCTGAGAGCGGCGGAAGCCAGTTATCTAGGACAGATACGAGGCAGCAGGCGACGATAACTGCACGAACGAAAGAAATTTATGGGCGGACGCGAAAAAATCGTCGGTTGGCTGGCCGCCGCGATTGTCAGGCTGGGTTGGATCGGGTCGGGTCGGGACGGATTGGCTAGGCGGCGCGCTCGATCTCGACAGGGCGGGAAAGAGACGCCGGATTGGAAACCGCGAGGTCGTACAGGAGGGCGTCGGGCGGATGCGGATGCGGCCACGCGAAGGCATGGCGAAAGGCGGCGTCCTGGCAGCGGCGCAGCTGACGAAAATCAA
>JBBRNU010000210.1:0-7238 GCA_038230115.1 Chthonomonadales bacterium
CACGTTTTTTGTAAGAAGTTTGCAGGACGAAGGAGCCTTACCACGATGGCTTTGCCAGATGTTTCTTATTCGCGCCGACCGACGCGCGCGGTTCGCGTCGGCGACGTGACGATTGGCGGCGGCAGCCCGATTGTCGTGCAGTCCATGATTACGGAAGAGACGCACAACGTGCCGGGGGCGGTCGCGCAGATCATCGCCATGTACAAGGCGGGCAGCGAGATTGTGCGCGTTACGACGCCGAACCTGGCCGAAGCGCGCTGCCTGGCCGAAATCAAAGCGCAGCTCAAGGCGCAATATCAGGATGTGCCGCTGGTCGCCGACGTGCATCATCAGGGCAGCGACATCGCGGTCGAGGTGGCGAAACACGTGGACAAAGTGCGGATCAATCCGGGTCTGTTCGTGTTCCGCAAGCGCGTGCAGCGGACGCTGGATTACTCTCCCGTCGAGGTCGAGGAAGAGCTGGAAGCCATTGAGACCGAGCTGCGGCCCGTGATTGCGGCGTGCAAGGCGCGCGACATCGCCATGCGGATTGGGGTCAATCACGGGTCGCTGGCCGAGCGGCTGACCGTGATGTACGGCGACACGCCTGAAGGCATGGTGCAGTCGGCGGTCGAGTATTTGCAGATTTGCGAGCGGCACGGTTTCCGCAATTTGATTATCTCGCTCAAGGCGTCGCGGGTTTCGGTGATGCTCCAGGCCAACCGGCTGATGGCGCAGCGCATGGCGGAACTGGGCATGGATTACCCATTGCACCTGGGCGTGACGGAAGCGGGCGACGGGCAGTACGCGCGCATCAAAAGTACGACGGGTATCGGAACCTTGCTGGCCGAGGGCATCGGCGATACGATCCGCGTCTCGCTGTCGGAAGACCCGATCAACGAGCTGCCGGTCTGCTACGACATTTTGCAGGCGCTGGGGCTGCGGCGCACCAAGACCGAATTTATCGCCTGCCCGTCCTGCGGGCGCACCAAGTTCGACCTGCCGACGGTGCTGGCGCTGGTGAAAGCGGCGACGGGGCATCTGGCCGGACTGAACGTGGCGGTCATGGGCTGCATCGTGAACGGGCCGGGCGAGATGGCCGACGCCGATTACGGGTATGTCGGGAAGGCGGGGGGCAAGATTTCGCTGTATCGCGGGCGGCAGGAAGTGAAGACGGGCATCGCGCAGGAGCAGGGCGTCGCGGAGTTGATCGCGCTGATTCAGGCGGATGGCCGCTGGCACGACCCGCCGGAGGGCTACACCCCGCCCGCGCCGCCGCAAGCTTTCCAGGATCGGATTACATTCGGCATTCCGCTCGCCGTGAAGTAGCCGCCGTTGCTGCGTCAACAGCCTGACGCTCGCTGGAGAACCCCGCTTCATGCCAAAACTCGCCGACTCGCTCGCCCAATGGCTCGCCCTCGCCTGGGAACGCCCGGAACGCTCGTACAACCCGGAACTGCGCGACTTCTTCATGGGCCTGCTTGGATATTCGAGAGCGCGAGTCGTCACGGAAGATAAGGCTCCTACCGGCTATCCTGACCTGAAACTGCTGACCGAAGAGGGCGCGGCCTGGGTTGTCGGCGACCTGAAAAAAGACGACAACGAACTGCTGAACCCGGTTCGCCTTGAAGCGCTCTGGCAAGACAAGCGCAAGTACGTGGACGGCCTGACGCGCTACGTTCTCTTCATCACCGCGCATTATCTGCTGGTCGTGACGCCGGAGAATAAGCCCGCCCCCGGTTTCGACGCGCCCCTCGACCTGCGAACCGTCACGCTGGAAGACCTGCAAACCCGGCTGGACTTCCTGCGCCCCGAAGTCGCTTCCCACGCCCGCCAATGGCAGGAATTTGTGGACGGCGGTTTTCCCTACGCCTATCTCACGCTCGACACGCCGGACAGCCTGCGCGGGCTGCGAAGCGACCTGCGCGCCAGTTTTCAGGAATTGACCGTCGCGGCGGGGCAGACCATCGCCAGCCTGGAAACCGATTACCGGGAATACCAGCGCCGCAAGGCGGAAATCGAGGGTTACGCCGCCCTGCGCCCCGACATTCGGCGGCGGTCGAAGGGGCGGCTGGAACTGGAGTTCAGTTTCGTGCGCCGTTTGTTCGAGGACGCGCTGGGGCATTTCGAGGAGCAGTACGGGCGCGAAGTCGAGGCGAGCAAGCCGCAGGAGCAGGCGAAGCGCGTTCAGGAAGCCTTTGTCGCCGACTCGGCTGCCGCGCTGATCGCCCGCGTGTTGTTTCTGAGGCTGGTGGAAGACCTCGAATTGCAGCCGCGCCGCATTTCCGACGGCGGCCCGCAGAACTGGACGAAGTTCGTCAAAAATCTGACGGGCGACGCTCGCTCCCTGATTCGGCTGGTTTCGGAAGACTTGGCCCGCGTGTATCGCGAACCCTTCGCGCCCACCGTCTTCGACTGGATCGAGCGCGCGAATGGCGATCTCGACACCGCCTTGCAGCGGCTTATTTTGCGCCTCAACGCTTACAATTTCGCCGGGCTGTCGGAAGAGATACTGGGCGATATTTATCAGCAGTTTCTGCCGCCCGCGAAGCGCAAGCAACTGGGCGAATTTTACACGCCACCCTCGATTGTCGAATGGATACTGGATCATACGGTTCGGGCGCACGGGTTGGGAACGCTGCTCGATCCCTCCTGCGGCAGCGGCTCGTTTTTGGTGCGGTACGCGCACTGGCGGCTGGAAACGGCGCGGCAAAACAATTTCGACATGCGGCAGGTGAGCGGCGAATTGCAGGCGGAAGCGTGGGGCTTCGACATCAATCCGTTTGCGTCGTTTATCAGTCTGTTCCAACTGCTGTGGGCGATCCTGCGTTTCGACCCGACCGCGCCCGCGCCGCAAATCGAGGTGCATAATCTGAACAGCCTGGTGCGCGACACGGCGTTGAAAGCATGGGTGGGCGAGGAGCATCTGCCGTCCGGCTCGAAAGCCCGCGATGAGCGGAAGTGGCGCTACATCGTGGGCAATCCGCCTTATATTCGGGCGGAGCGCGTGAAGTATGGCGAGGAAATGCGCGAGGAGTGGGCGCAGGTCTGGGGCCAGAACGCCGATACGGGGCTGGTCGTGCTGTACCGGGCGCTGACGGAATGGCTGGAACCGGGCGGCTGGTTCGGCATGGTGGTGAGCGGCGGCTACGCCAATTCGGAAGCGGCGGGCAAAGTCTGGCAGTTATTGCATCCGGGCCAGAACGCGGCCCTGCGAAAAGTCGTCTGGATGGAATTTGTCGAGGCAAACGGCAAGCCCGCGCCGGTCTGGGAAGCCGCCCGCGTTCCGATGATACTCATCATCGAGCGAACGCCCGCGCAGGACGACGATGTTATCGAATTGTACGCGCCAACGCAGTGGCCGGGCGACACGCCGCCCGCGACCGTCCGGTATGCGGACTTTTTCGATCCGCGCATCAATCCCCGCGTGACAAACGGCGTCGCGGCCTACGGCGATTATCTGCTGCCCCTGCTGGAACAGAGCGACACGCCGCTTCTGCAAAAACTCAATCCGAATGGCAACGGCAGCGGCTTCAAGCCATTGCGGGAGCGTGTGCGCTGGACGTATGGCATTCAGCGCGGCGGTGTCGAGGTGACGGACACGCCGACGGGAACGCGGCCCATTGCAGTGGTTCCGGGCCAGAGTCTAGCTGTCGCGTGGAGCGGCGAGCCGTCGGGGTGGATTGACCTGGACGCTGTCGCGCAGCGCCCGAACGGGAAGTTGAGCCTGTGGCGTCAGGAACGCAGTCCCGGTTCTGCAACGATACAAATCGCCGAAATTGCCAAAGCTCCCTTTGCTTCTGTAGACGGCGTTCATGCGGTACTGAATACCGTCATTGTTGGCGACGTGGATTCTTCTGCAACGGCGAAGGCGGTTGCCGCGTACCTGAACAGCAAACTCGCCCGCTACTATTGGGCCTTGAAACTGCGTTCCGGCGTGATTCAGGGCTACTACGCCCATATCTACCCGCGAACGCTGGAAGCCATGCCCTGGCCCAAAACGCTGACGCCAGAAATGGAGTCGGCGCTGGCGGATGGCTACGACCGGCTGGCGACCCTGGCGAACCGCGCCAAAAACAACCCGAACGAATGGCTGCTGGCTGAAACGGAACGCCGTCTGGCCGTCGCGCGCTGGCGGATTACCGAACCGGCGCTGGGCCTGAGCTTCGAGGCGGCGGGCATAGAAGCAAACGTCGAGGAATTGCAGCAGGATGGGAACCGTGTCGTCCCTCTCGCCGCATTCGCCGATGCCGACCTCGCCGAATTTGTTTTCCTGCTGCTGACCCTGACCGTCGAGGAAGGGACGCGGGTTCGGGCGCAGGACGTGCAGAAACTGGTCGTGCCGCGCGACTACGCCGCGCTGCTGGCCGAACACCGGCAGCGAATGGCCGCGTTCCGGCAGGTGGAGCAGGATTTCGCGCTGGCTTTGCAGGTCGTAGACGCCGCCGTGTACGCAGCTTTCGGCCTTCTGCCCGACGAGCAGGCGACGATTACCGCTCGTTTGAGCCGGTTTCCTCTGAACCGCCTGCAGCCGCGCTACCCCTGGCAAGCCGTCCGGCCCCGCCCAATCAAAGCCTATACCGCCGACCGTTTCGCGTAGGGGTTTAGGGCTGCAACGAGGAAATCTTGTTCGAGCCAGCGCATAATCCTGCGCTGGCTCGTGGTTTTGAAGAAGAGATTTGGAGAAACGCGCGTTAGGGAACGGACTGGAGCGCGGCTTCGAAGATGTCCAGACCCTCGTTCAGCACGTCGTCGGGCGTGTTGAGAGACGGGATCAGGCGGAGGGTCGAATTGTCGGCGTTCGGGTCGCCGATTTTCGCGCCGCACGACAGCACGAGCAGGCCTGCCGCCCGCGCGTGCAGCTTTACGGCCTCGCAGCGCGCGTAATCGGGCTTGCCATTCGCGTCGCGCAGTTCCACGCCCAGCATCAGGCCGTTGCCGCGCACGTCCGCGACTCCGTTCCGCCCGACCAGAGCGCCCAAGCGAGCCTTGACCGTTTCGCCCAGATGCGCCGCCCGCTCGACCAGCCCCTCGCGCGCGATGATTTGCAGGGCGGCCAGACCCGCCGCGCAGGCGACCGGGTTGCCGCCGAAGGTCGTGCCATGCTCTCCTGGCTCCCATTGCGCCATCAGACTCGTGCGCGCGGCCAGGCCCGCGAGCGGCAGACCGCCCCCGACCGCTTTGCCGAAGACCACCATGTCGGGCGAAATCCCCAGATGCTCGAACCCGAACCAGCGTCCCGTCCGGCCCCAGCCCGATTGAATCTCGTCGGCGATGAGCAGAACGCCGTGCCGCTGCGTCAGGGCGCGAATGCGCTGCGCGGCCTGCGCCGTCATCGGCACGTAGCCGCCTTCGCCCTGCTGCGCTTCAATAAAGACCGCCGCCACGTCGTCGCCGATTTCGGCTAAGAGGCTTTCCAGTCCATTCGCACAGCAGGCGGCGCGCTGAAAATTGCAGTTCTGGCAGCGCGGCGCGGGGGCGTGGCGGATATTGGCGCGCAGGGGGGCGAGGAACGGCTCGTAAGCGTTCCAGTGAGCCGTTTTCGAGTGCGACAGGGCCGAAGCGAACAGCGTCCGGCCATGAAACGCGCCGTCGAAGGCGATGAATTTGCTGCGTCCGGTCGCTTTCAGGGCCAGTTTCGCCGCCGCGTCAATGGATTCGCTGCCACTGTTCTTGAGGAGGAAGGCGAACGGCTCGCCAGGCAATAGATGGCAGAACAAGTCGCGCATCCACATCGCGAGTTCCAACTGCGGCGTGTGGCGCATGATGTCGGAAACGTGAAGAATTTCCTGCGCCTGCGCGACGATGGCGGCGACGACTTCCGGGTGGTTATGCCCGCAGGCGTGGACAGCGATGCCGCCCGTAAAATCAATGTAGCGGTTTCCGCGATACGTGGCGACGGACGCGCCCTGCGCGGACAGCGCGACCTCATCGGTCTCGAAACCGACCACTTCGGCCAAAAGGTTCTCGGCGCACAGTTTCTGCACGCGCGCTTCGGTCAGCATGGCATTTTCCCTTTCTCTGGTCACAATCCTATTTTCGGCATTCGCCCGGCAAAAGCGCAAGCGCCTCGCCCAACATGGCGAGGAACGCGAGAACTATGGGGGCGGGTAAGTGGCCTGAAAAACGGCTTGCGCGAAAGGCATAATGCGTTACGGGGCGATCCTTCTGACGCCGGGGCGTCGAATGTGAAACGGTTTTGAACGACCGATTGGAGCAGACTCTTCAGGGCGTTCAGCCGACCTGCGTATCAATTTGTGCGCGGACGAGTTCCTCGCTTTCGGCGTAGTTGACGTAAATGGACTTCCACTCGGTGCAGTAGTCCATCGCCATCCAACCGGCCTCGCGGTGTCCGTTGCCGGTCTGCTTGACGCCGCCGAAGGGCAGTTGGATTTCCGCGCCGCTGGTGGGCAGATTGATGTAGACTAGGCCCGCTTCCAGATCGTTGATGGCGCGGAAGGCGCGGCTGACATCGCGCGTGTAGAGCGAGAGCGACAGGCCATAGGGCGTGGCGTTGGCGGCGCGGATCGCCTCATCCAGGTCGTCCACCTCGATGATGCCGGTGACAGGGCCGAAAATCTCTTCCTGCGCGACCCGCATTGTCAGCGTCATATCATCGAGGAGCGTGGGCGCGTAAAAGCATCCGGGCGCGAATTCCGGCTCGTCTAAAATTCGCCCGCCCGTCAGCAAAGTCGCGCCCTCGGCCTGCCCGATGCCGACATACTCGTGAATGCGGGCGAGCTGCTTGCGGTTCACGACCGGGCCGATCTGGACATCCGGGTTCGCGCCCGCGCCCATTTTCAAGGCCCGCGTGCGGTCTACCAGTTCGTCGCGGAACTTGTTTTTCACGCCGCGCTGCACGATCAGGCGGCTTGCCGCCGTACAGCGCTGCCCGGCGGTTCCGAACGCGCTCCACAAGGCTCCCTTGAGGGCGAGTTCCAGGCTGGCGTCGTCGAGAACGACAATCGCGTTTTTGCCGCCCAATTCGCACGAGACGCGCTTCATCAGCTGCCCGCACCGGCTGGCGATGCGCCGCCCGACTTCGGTAGACCCGGTGAATGAGATCGTCGCCACGTCGGGGGCTTCCACGAGCGCGGCCCCGGCCTCGTCGCCGAACCCGGTCACGAGATTGACCACGCCTTCCGGCAGACCCGCCTCGGCCAGCATCTCCACGAATGTAACGGCGAGTCCGGGCGTGTCTTCGGCGGGCTTGAAGACGATGGTGTTGCCCGCAAGCAGGGCCGGGAACATCTTCCAAC
>JBBRNU010000211.1:0-7196 GCA_038230115.1 Chthonomonadales bacterium
GCGGCGTGATGGCCTTGCGAATGTCGTCGCGCGTCGGCATGAAGTCGTTTTCGGGCAGCGTCTCGACGATAACGGCCTTGCCCTCGGCCAGCCGCACCTGTTCCGGGTAGGTGACCCAGTAGGGCGCGGGAATAATCACCTCGTCGCCGGGATCGAGCAGCGCCTGCATGACGTTGTACAGGGAGTGTTTGGCTCCGGTCGAGACGATGACGTTTTCGCGCTTGTAGCGCAGGTTGTTGTCACGGGCGAGCTTGGCGACAATCGCGTCCTTGAGGTCTACGTCGCCGCTGCTCGGCGTGTATTTGGTGTAGCCTGCGTGCAGGGCGTCAATCGCGGCCTGCTTGATATATTCGGGCGTGTCGAAATCCGGCTCTCCGGCCCCGAAACCCACCACATCTATACCCTGCGCCTTGAGCGCGCTGACTTTGGCGGTAATACCCAGCGTGGGCGACGGCGCGGTGTTGCGCGCGCGCTGCGAAATACTCATGAAACGTTCCTTCCTAATTTCCTTCCGCGCCAGATTTTTGCGCTTCCGAACGCGCGCCAACCCTCGTAAAAACGACCCTTTTCAGAACGCACAAGGCTCGAATTCCGCCCGACGCTTATTCCACCGGCGTCCAGCCGCGCCGGGGGGCGGGCAGCGTGGCGGTTTCGTAGCGGGCGCGACGGGCGGCGAACGCGGCGTAATCGGGAACCCGTTCGGGATGCGCCCGACTGCGAACGAAGAAATCGCCTTCCGGGGCGTAACAGGCGATTTCGGTCAGGGGCGCGTCCGGGTCGAAAGCGTCCGGCTCCTGCAAAGCGTTGTGCGGCGCCTCGCGCGATTGATAGCGCAAATCCACGCTCCAGCGGATCACGTCCGTCGTGTTGGGCGTGGAGCAGTGCGGCGTCAGGTTGGTCAGCAGCAGCGCGCCGCCCAGCGGCACGGGAACCGTCACGGCTTCCGCCGGCGGCAGCGGCAAATCATCGTCGTTGATGACGAGGAACCCGGCGTTTCCGTTCGTGTGGTGCGTCACGACGCCCCGGCGATGCGTGTTGGGCAGGACTTGCAGGCAGCCGTTTTCGGGCGTGGCGCTGACGAGCGGAATCCAGACGGTGACGATTAGATTCTGGTCGCAGTGCGCGGCGAAGTAGCCCGAATCCTGATGCCAGGGAACAACGCCGCGCCCGCGATGGGGAACTTTGGGACGGATGCGGTACACGCTCGACCCGACGATTTCCGGCCCCACGAGACTTGCCATTGCGTCCAGCAGACGCGGGTGCAGGATCAGGTCGAACATCGCCGCGCCGGTATGTCCGCCGCCCGCCTTGCCTTCAATCGCTTTGTAATACAGCGGCTCGTGTTCGGGATGGGCTTCCAGCAGGCGCGTCAGGCGCGTCTCGAACGGCTCCGCTTCATACAGACGGCTGATTTCGCCCGCATCCTGAAGCCGTCTCGCCACGCTGTCCACGATGTCAGCGATTTCCTGCCGCAGCGGTTCTAGCTCGGCGGGCGTGAAAAGGTCGGGAACGAGCAGGTAGCCGGTCTCGAAAAACCGTTGAACCTGCGCGTCGTCCAGCCCGAATGTTTCCGTTGTGAGCATTGCGCCCGCCTTTCCGCAGTTTGCCCGGCAGCGTCAAGCGTTCATCGCGTCCCTGTCAGAGAGCCGAGAATACCCCCCAGTATGCCAAGACTGAAACTGAGAATAAACCAGCCCAGAACCCACTTCGCCCAGACGCTTTGCACGGTGCGGCAATGTTGCACGTCCTGGAACATACGATACTTCCAGGCGAGCGAGTTGCCCTTGACGCCCAGATAAATGAAAAGCCCGATATTGAAGGGGATCAAACACAGGTAATAGATGAACAGAACGCCGAGCAACGTCGGGTTTTGCGAAGAGGCCATTGACACAGCCGCCAGAACAGTCAGCAGGACGAGCAGCGCGACCTGGCCGACGAGAACGCCGACGACCCACCAGACACCGTGCGCGATGGCCCAGAAAATATTGAGAAATGACGCGCCCCAGTTCCAGCCGCCCTGAAGTTCCGGGGGAACCGTACTTCGTCGTCCCGACGTGTTTTCCATCTGCGCGTAGCCGCCGACGGGCAGATAGGTGGCCGACGCCATGTCGTTGGGGTTGGCGACGGTTCCGACGGGAGCGCCGCACCGCGCGCACTGGTAGGCGTTGGCCGCGACCTGCGCGCCGCAAACCCGACATTGCGGCCCCGGCAGCGCTATTCCGGGCGGGCTGTATCCCGGCGTGGACTGACCGGCATACGGCGCGGGCGCATTCATTTGACCGGGCGGCGTTCCATAAGGCGCGTAACCGGGCTGGGGCGCGGCATTGGGCGGCGCGGGCTGACCGGGCGGCGAATAGGGCGCGTAACCGGGGGACGGCGGAACGCTCGAACCCGGCATCGGAACGCCGGTCGGCGGCGCGGCGGTCAATTGCGCGCCGCACAAAGCGCAGAACTGCGCGGTGTCGGCGTTCGGCTGGCTGCATTTCGGGCAAATCATCGGCGTTGAGTCCTTTCCGGTCGGCGCGCGTGAAAATCTTACCGTCAGGCCGCTGGCAGCGCTGTTTTTTCTTTATTGGCGGCGCGAGGGGATGAATCCTGCCTGCCGCGCGGGAATTTCCGTTTTCCGGCTTGCGAGCGCGGGCCGACTGTGTTATGATAGGGGCGGGCGAGCAGGCAACTTCCGTTCGCTGCCCTCAGAGTGCATTCCCTTTGAGAAATGCCGCCGTCGGCCCCGAAGCCGGAGCCGGGAACGACCGCCGCGCGCCTCGTCGAGAGGGCGGGGTTCGAGAAGATTGGAGATTTTTGTGGCCGAGCGCTATACCGTCACGATTCGCGAGCTGCCGAGCGAGGAACGCCCGCGCGAGCGCCTGCAGCATCATGGGCCGTCGGCGGTCTCGACGGCGGAACTGCTCGCCATCCAGCTTCGCATCGGCACGAAAGAGCGGTCGGCTCTGGGATTGGCCGAACTGCTGCTGAGCGAGTTCGGCGGGCTGCGCGGCGTGGCGAACGCGGGCATCGAGCAGTTGAGCCGGGTAAAGGGGATTGGCCCGGTCAAGGCGACCGAGATTGCCGCCGCCGTCGAGCTGGGCAAGCGGCTGGCCGTCCTGACGAGCGATGAAAAACCGGTCATTCGGTCGCCGCAGGATGTCGCCAACCTGCTGATGCCGGAACTGCGCGACGCCAAAAAAGAGCATTTGAAATCGCTGCTGCTGGATACCAAAAACCATGTCCTGCGAATTGTCACGGTTTCGGTCGGGATTCTGGACAGCAGTCTGGTGCATCCGCGCGAGGTGTTCAAGGACGCGATTGCGGCGAGCGCCGCCTCGCTGATCGTGGCGCATAACCATCCGAGCGGCGACCCGACGCCGAGTGCGGAAGACAAGCGCATCACGCAGCGGCTGGCCGAGGCCGGGCAAATTATCGGCATCGAGCTGCTGGATCACATCGTCCTGGGCGACAACCGCTGGGTGAGTCTGAAGGAACGCGGCTTGCTTTGACCCGTTCGACCCGCAAGATTGCCTGTCGCGCAGCCGAAAATAAAGCGAACGAGGACGGGCAGGCGAGGCGGCGGAAGCGAGGCGAGCCGTGCGGAGGCGGGGACGGATTGCGGCGGGCGCGGGATTGACCCTATGGCTGGCAGTGACGGCGGGCGGCGCAGGCCGGGCGCAGCGTCCGGCCACGCCGGGAATTTCGCCCCCTTTCGCGCCGGTTCCGAAGGTCTCCGCAGTTCAGACGCGAGTGAACGCGCCCGCAATGCCGATTTCGATGCGAGTTCCGATGCGAGCGCGGACGAATGCGCCGCAAATTCACGCCCTGACGAACGTTTCCCCGGTTCGGGCGGGCGAACCCTTGATTCAGGCGCGGGCGGCGGTCGTGATGGAGGCGGACAGCGCGGCCCTGCTGTACGCGAAAAACCCCGATTTGCGCCTGCCGCCCGCCAGCACAACGAAAATGGCGACCGCCCTGCTTCTGGCGCGCGACCTGCCGCCCAACGCGCCCATTCCCATCTCGAAAAACGCCGCCGCCGCGCCCGGCGACCGATTGGGAACGAGAGCGGGCGAGACGTTCACGGCGCGCGACCTGCTGCACGCGATGCTCTTGGCGAGCGCCAACGACGCCAGCGTCGCGGCGGCGGAGCGCCTGGCGGGAACCGAAAGCCGGTTCGCCGACGCCATGAACCGCGAAGCTCAGAACGCAGGCGCGGCCAACACGCATTTCGTCAATGCCAGCGGCCTGCCTGCGCCGGGACACTATGCCAGCGCCCGCGACCTGGCCCTGATCGCGCGGGCCGCGCTGCGCGTTCCCGCGTTCGCGGACGCCGCCCGTCAGCCGTTCTACGCCCTGTCGTGGCGCGGCGGCGCGCATCCCGACCGCATCGCCAATCGCAACGATCTGCTGAACTCGTTTCCGGGCGCGGACGGCATCAAGACCGGCTACACGCGGGAAGCGGGCTATTGCTTCGTCGGGTCGGCCAGCCGGGGCGGGCGGCGCCTTCTGACCGTTGTGCTGAACAGCCCGAACTGGCGCGCGGAAACCGCCCGCCTGCTGCGTTACGGCTTTTCGCGCCCGCGCGCTTCGGGCAAGCCGGGCGGAAAACCGTCTCCGGTCGAGGCAGGCGGTTCGGAAACTTCGGGTTCGGAACCGGCTCGTTCAGAACCCGCGCGTTCGGAACGTCCCGGATCGGAACAGCCCCCTTTGGAACCTGACGCGCGCCGGGGCGATGCGGAACCTCCGGCGCGTCAGCCTAACGCCGCGCCGGACGGAAGCGGCGCGGCGTTAGCCAGCGCGAACCCCGCCCCAAAGTCCCCGGCCTCCGGTTCGATGCCCGCGTCCGCTTCGCCATCTCATTCTTCCGGCGCGGCAGAGAACGAAAATGCCGACTCGCCCGCGAAAATGGCGGCGTCCAGTTTCCCATTCCCGCCCTCGAACGGCGCTTCGTCTCGGTCCGCCCTTCCCAAACGCATGGGCGCTTTCCCGCCAAAAAACGCGCCAGACGCGCAAATGGGAAACCTGATTTCGCCCGCGCCGGGCCGCTTGCAAAATGCGGAAGGCGGCGCATTGCCAGCGATGCCGCAAGCGGACGGGCGAATGCCTGCGCCGTCCGGGATGGGCGCGGCAATACCAACCCGTTCGGTTCTTGAGCAGGGGCGTCGGAATTCTGCGTCGAACGCGATACGGGCGGGCGCGGGCGGAATTGGCCCTTCGCCTGCGGGCGATGCCGACTCCGCGCTGATGCGCGGGCTGCTGTGGCTCATTTTCGCCCTGCTGTTGGGCGCGCTGTGGACGCGCCGAAGGAGTTTTAGGATGGCGTTACGACGCATGGGCTGGCCTCTATCGGCGCGAAAGGCGGGGCGGGAACGAGAACGAAGCGCGCCGGTCAATTTGCCGGGCGCGACCGCTTCCCCTTCCCTCCGAACCGAGAGCAAGCCGCAGGCCGCGCCCGGCTTCGCGTTCACGCCCCCAATCCTGGCGCGCGCCGGGGCGGTGGAATGGCTCGACGCGCTGCTGGCGACGCCGGAAAGCCTGCTGGAACCAGCCCTGCGGCGGGTGGCGGGCTGGGTCGTCGAGGCCAACCCCAACGCCAGTTTCGAGAAAGCCCTGCCCTTGCTGGACTCGCCGCAGCCGCGAATGCGCGTTATCGGGGCCGCGCTGCTCGCGCCGAGCGCGCCGAAACGGGCCGAAGCCGCGCTGCTGGCCGTGCTGGAAGACGAGCGCGCCCCGGCGGAAGCGCGAGCCGAGGCGAGCGGGCAGCTGGCGCGACTGGGCGGCGACCGCTATGAAGACCGCTGGCTGCGCTTGCTGCTGGGCGAGGGGTCGCTGCCCGCCACGCGCGCTTTGTGCGGCCTGCCGCGCCTGGACGCCACGACGCTGACGGCCCTGCAGCAGATGCTGGGGCGCGAACCGGGCGACCTGCGCGGGCAAATGCTCACGGCGCAAATCGCCTGTACGCTGGGAGTTCACGGCGCGCTGCCGCCCGACGAGGCCGAAACGTTTCTGCGCCGCCTTCCGCCCCGGCATCGCGACTCGATTGAAACGGGCGCGCTGCGCGGCCTATCTTCGCCCTGGGCCGTGGAGCGGCTGGTCGAGGGCGTCCTGCGCGGCCATGCATACCCGGCCCTGCACGCGCTGACCGAATGCGACCCGACGCTGGTTCAGGCGTATCTGGCGACGCGGCGCGAGGGTCTGGACGGCCCGGCGCGCACGCGGGCCGCGATTCTGGACTGGCTGATTTTTCGGCAGGGCGAGACCGAAGCGGTGCGGCGACTGGCCGATGCGGGCAACGATCTGGCGACCGGGGCCATGCGCCTGAGCCGCGCCTATCACTGGAACCCCGCGTCGGCTTCCTCGGACGCGCTCCTAGCCGGGGCGCAAATCGCTTCGCTGCGTCTGGGCTTCACCGCGCACGACAGCGAGACCATTGCCGGCCTGTTTCGGGCGTCCGCGTCGGAGTCGGAAACCGAAGTCGGGCGCGAACCGAACGCCGCGCCGGAACTGGAGCCGCTGGCCCGCGCTTACGCCCATCCCGAAGTTTATGGGGCCGCGCAAGCCGCCCTGCACGCCGAGGACGGACTGCCCGCCCTGCTCACGACCCTGGCGCGGCGCGACGACCCGCGCGGCGGCTATGCGTCGGAACTGGCTTTCTGGAGCGATAAAACCCCGTCGGAAACGCGCCTTGCGCTGACCGGGGCTATAGCGAACGCCTCGCACGAAGCCCTCGCAAGCCGCGCCGCCGATCCTTGCCCGGCGGTGCGCGCCGCATGTCTGCGCGCCCTGACCGCGCAAGCCGCGCTGTCGAAAGAGGCGTCTCCTCCTGCGGCCCCCGAATCGCTTCCGGTCGCGCCGCTCGACCGGGCCGCTTGACACCCCGATTTACTCCCAATCGCCGACGCGCTTCCCCTTCCCTGACGGGCAATCCACCTAATCCCCCGGCCCCCTTCCCCGGCGGGGGAACAATCCACCCTAACCCCCCGGCCCCCTTCCCCGGTGGGAAGGGGGAGCCAAAACAGGAGCCGCGTACTTCTCAACGAAACGGAAGAAGGCAGAAGCATTGTAAACCAGCCAACTTTGCGCTTTATACACAAACTCAAGGTTCAGTCTCCCCCTTCCCCGGCGGGGAAGGGGGCCGGGGGGTTAGGTGAATCGGCCCATCCATTTTGCAGCGCACCCGGCCAACGGGTCGGAGCAGGAGATTTTCA
>JBBRNU010000212.1:0-7194 GCA_038230115.1 Chthonomonadales bacterium
ATTGACCCACCATTGAAGAGCGTAGCCGAAAATCATGCCGGTGACGCCCGCAATGAAGACAATCCACGAAACCAGCGGATCGTGAATATTCATCGCGTCGTCAATGCCATGCACGGGAAACGGCGAATAAGCGTCCGTGCGCTTATAACCGGCCTGCGTCACGGTCGCCGCCGCGCTGACCAGGGTATCCGCGTCTTTGTATTCCGCCATCAATCCATAAAGCGCTGCCATCGTGTGTAATCCTCAAAACGGGCGTCTGTCTAATGCACCTAAACCCGGTCAGCCTAACCCCCCGGCCCCCTTCCCCACCGGGGAAGGGAGTGACTGAACATCAATTTTCCTGTCTCCCGGTTCAGCGTTGAGATCAGCGGCGATTTTACTCGTTTCCGTTTCGCCCACGTTCCTGCAAAAAGCGCGCGGCTTTTGTCTCGCGCTCCCCCTTCCCCGGTGGGGAAGGGGGCCGGGGGGGTTAGGCGAGTTCCTTAATCCACCGGCTCGATTGCGGGAGCCGCCGCATGTTCGGCAGCGACGGTCGCGCTGTCGGGCGCGCTATGCCCGTTCCCGTTGGCGTGGTGACCCGGCCCATGCCCGCCCGCGTGCAATTTGCGGTACAGCAAGTCTTTGATCTCGAAAATGTTGATCATCGGCAGGAACCGGATGAACAGGAACATGAATAGCATGAACTGGCCCATCGTGCCTAAGAACATCGCCCAGTCCCAGAAGGTCGGCGTGTAGTAGCCCCACGACGCGGGCAGAAAGTCGCGGTGCAGGCTGATGGGAATGATGACGTAGCGCTCCAGCCACATCCCGACGCTGACGATCTGGCAGAGGAGCCAGAGGACGACCAGGTTCTGGCGGACTTTCTTGCTCCACAAGAACTGCGGGGCGAAGCCGTTGCAGAAAATCAGCGCGTAATAGGCCCAGCGGTACGGCCCGTGCAGGCGGTTCCAGATCACGTAGGATTCGTAGCGGTCGCCGGAATACCAGCCGAAGAAAACTTCCAGGATGTAGCCGTAGAACACGACCAGCCCGGTCGCCAGCATGATTTTCGCCATCCAATCAATGTGCTTCATGGTAATCATGTCTTTGAGACCGTACCACGCGCGAATGGGAATGGCGAGCGTCAGCACCATCGCGAACCCGGCATACACGGCTCCGGCCACGAAGTAGGGCGGGAAAATCGTCGTGTGCCAGCCGGGAACAATGCCGACGGCGAAGTCGAAACTCACGATGCTGTGAACGGAAAGCACGAGCGGCGCGGACAATCCGGCCAGGATCAAATAAGCCGTTTCATACCGCTGCCAGTGGCGGGCCGAGCCGCGCCAGCCCAGCGCCGCCGCGCCCGCGACTAATCGCGCGACCGGGTTTCGCGCCCGATCGCGCAGGCTGGCAAGGTCGGGAATCAGGCCGATGAACCAGAACAAAGCCGAGACGGTCGCATACGTGGTGACCGCGAAAACGTCCCACACGAGCGGGCTGCGGAACTGCGGCCACATGCCCAGGATGTTCGGATAGGGCATCAGCCAGTAAGCGACCCAGGGCCGCCCGGTGTGCAGGAGCGGATAGAGACCGGCGCACGACACGGCGAACAGCGTCATCGCCTCGGCGAAGCGGTTGATCGAGTTGCGCCACTGCTGGCGGGCGAGCAGCAGAATCGCCGAAATCAGCGTTCCGGCGTGGCCGATGCCGATCCACCAGACGAAGTTGATAATGTCCATGCCCCAGCCGGACGGAATATTGATGCCCCAGATGCCGACGCCCTTGTAAAGCAGCCAGGCGACCGCCAGACCCAGGACTTGCAGCAGGCCGAAGCCCGTCAGGAACAGCAGGAACCAGGGCGCGGGCTGCGCGTTCTGGTTGAGGACAATCGAGCTGATGCGGTCGTTGATCGAGCCGTAAGTATGCTCGCCTTCCAGGAACTCGCCGCCGTTTTCGGACACGGGCAGTTTGGTTTTTGGTTTGCGTTGGATCACGCGGCTACCCCTCACGAGTTTCTACCCCGGCCTCGATTTCGGGGTTCGGATTGCGGAACTTCGCCAGATGCGTGGTGCGCGGCCGCGTTCCCAGCTCCGCAAGCAGGCCGTAGTCGTGCGGCTCGGTTTTCAACTGCGTCACCTCGGCATTTTGGTCGCGAATGTTGCCGAAGACAATCGCGTTGGTCGGGCAGGCCTGCTGGCAGGCGGTAATCACCTCGCCGTCGCGGATTTCGCGGCCCTCTTTTTTGGCCTCGATGCGCGCCAGGCTGATGCGATGCACGCAGTAGGTGCATTTCTCCATGACGCCGCGCCCGCGCAGGGTCACTTCCGGGTTTACGACCAGTTTCAACGAGGGATTGTCGTAACCGCCGCCGGTTTTTTCCGGCGATGGCTGCCCCGCGATGTACTTGTAGAAATTGAAGTGGCGCACTTTGTACGGGCAGTTGTTGGAGCAGTATTTTGTGCCGACGCAGCGATTGTAGACCATCATGTTCAGCCCTTCGTGGCTGTGAACGGTCGCGGCGACGGGACAGACCGGCTCGCAGGGCGCATTTTCGCAATGCACGCACATGAGCGGCTGGAACAAGGTTTCGGGGTTCGAGATCGGCTTGGCCTGCGAGGTCACGTAATAGTTGTCAATTCGCAGCCAGTGCATCGCCCGGCCCCGCATGACTTCATCTTTGCCGATGACGGGCGTATTGTTCTCCGACGCGCAGCCCATGACGCAGGCGTTGCAACCGATACACACGTTGTTGTCAATGGACATGCCCCATTGATAGGCTCCGAACGAATCGTCGGGATCGTTGGGGTTTTTGGGGTAGTCGTGATCACGCGTGCCATACAGCGTGATCGGCTCGTGACGACCCTGCCCGCCCTTGTTCTGGCCTTCGCGGGACGCTGGTTCCGGCGTAGTCTCTTTCTCGCCCGCGTTTTCCTGCAAAAAGTTAGGGTTTTGGAGGAACGCCGCGAACGTCGCCGACTCGACCGGATGCCGGTCTTTTACCGCTTCAATGACTTTGGCGTCGTTGACGCTTTCGTCTTTGATGATCTGCTGCGTGATCGCGAGGTTGTAGCGTCCGACCGGGCCGCGCACCGTCAGGCCGTTGCCAAACGCGGGCTGATCGGCGGTGCGAAGGGCGTAAGCGTTGAAGCCGGCGTCGGTTCCGGCGTGACCGGCGCGCGTGCGCCCATAGCCCAGATGCACGGTCACGGCGTTGTCGGGATGTCCCGGCACGATCCAGACCGGAGCCTGCACCTTGCGGCCTTGATACGTCAGTTCCGCCAAATCTTCCTGCGTGACCCCCAGCCGTTGCGCGGTCGCCAGGCTCATTTGGGCCGTGTTGTCCCAGGTCAATTTGGTGAGCGGCTTGGGCAGTTCCTGAAGCCAGCCGTTGTTGGCGAAGCGCCCGTCCCAGATGGTCGGGTCGGGGCGGAAGATGATTTCCAGGTCGGACGCGCCGACGGCGGGCC
This sequence comes from Chthonomonadales bacterium, assembly GCA_038230115.1. Taxonomy (GTDB): domain Bacteria; phylum Armatimonadota; class Chthonomonadetes; order Chthonomonadales; family Chthonomonadaceae; genus JBBRNU01. The sequence goes on from JBBRNU010000212.1 coordinate 3,447, forward strand.
GGGCGGTCAGGCTTGCGCCCAGGCCGGGTTTGAGGGCGACGGTTCGGGCGGGCAGGGCCGTATTCGGAACCATGCCGTCGTGCAGGGCGGTCTGGAACCACTTCTCGAAATCGGACTGCGGATAGTTTTGCAGGTAGTAATCGTGAACGATCGTGTAGCCGTCGCGCGCCTTGTTCTGCATCGCTTCCAGCAGTTCATGAACCGAGCGGGCGTTGTCGTACAGCGGGGCGATGAGCGGCTGAACAACGGAAGTCGTGCCGTCGAACGCGCGCGTGTCGCTCCAGGCTTCCAGATAGTGCGTTTCGGGAACGTGCCACTGACACAGGGCGGACGTTTCGTCTTCGTGCATACTCAGGTGGAAGCGCAGCGGGACTTTCGTCAGCTGCTCGGCGAAGTTGAGGTCGGCGGGCGCGTTGTAAACCGGGTTGCCGCCCAGAATCGCCAGCGTCTGCACCCGGCCCGCCTGCATATCCGCCACAAGTTCGCGCAGGGCAGTGGTTTCATCGCCCGGACTGGCTTCGACCGGGTCGGTGTAGGTAATGGTCGTTCCGACGCTGCCCAGCGCGGCGTTGATGGCGTGGCCCAGGGCGTGAACGGTCGGGCTTTGCTGATCGCCGACGACGACCAGACTGGCGCCGCGATTGGCCTGCAAATCCTTGACGAGCGCGCCGATCCAGGGGCCGGGAACGACGCTGCCGCCCGCATTCGCGTTGGTTCCGACGTCTACGCCCAGCGCTTTGGCAATCGCGAACGCCGCGTCCTCGATGTCGCCCGCGCGCAGGGGCAGTTTGTGGTCGGCCATCGCGCCGGTGATCGAGGGCGAGCTTTCCAGGACGTACAGCCGGTTCATCTCTTTGGTGTCGCGCCGCACGCGCCGCCGGTCGCTGAAATCGCGGGCGTGGCGCAGATGGTTAGGCATCGTCAGCAGAAAGTCGCCATCGAGAGAAAGCACGCGCGCGGCCTTGTCGAAATGATATTGCGTATGCACGTTCTGGCCGAAGGCGAGGGTCGCGCCCGCCCGGACGGAGTCGCGGCTCATGGGTTCCCACTGCACCCATTTGGCGTTGGGATACTGCGCGAGCAGGGTTTTGATCTGGTCGGCGAGGACGGCGGACGAGACGGTTTCGGTGAGAATTCGCAGGCCCGCGCCCTGAGTCGCCTTTTGCTGCGCGAGCGAAGCGCGGACGGCTTGAATGAACGTGTCCCAACTGCTGAGATCGCCTTCATTGACAACGTTTGTGGAGCGGTCGGGGTCGTACATCGTCAGCAGCGACGCCTGGGTAATCGCGTCTACGGCTCCGATGCTGGCGGGATGGTCGGGGTTGCCCTCAATTTTGGTGGGACGGCCCTCGTTGCTGCGTACCAGAATGCCGTTGGCGAAGCCCTGCTGCGTGTAGGCCGAGGCGTAAAAGAGCGGCTTGCCAGGAATCCAGCCTTCCGGCTGATTGACGTAAGGGACGGCCCGACGCTGCTCCTGGTAGCGGCAGCCCGAAAGCCCCGCGAGCGCGAGACCGGCGGCAGCGAGCGTGAGGAACTGACGGCGATCCAACCCGCCGCTCATCGGGCGCATCTGCTGCGGAAACTCGTCGTCGAGCAACTCTAGAAAGCCGGGCGTTTCGGCCAGTTCTTCCAGGCTGTTCCAGTACTGCGGGCCGGTTTTGGCGGCCAGTTTCGCGCGCACGGTATCCAGATCAAGACGCGGTTTTTGTGTGTTATCCATGACTTCGCAACTTCGCAATGCGACTGGAAACGCGGCCAGAAGGCGGGCGTTTCGTTATTTCACGCTTGGCGAACGGAGAACGAGACAGACGGGAATGAATGCCCGTTCTGGAATTGGGGACAGCCGGACGAACGGGAATGAATGCCCGTCCTGAAACGCTAGCCCGCCTGCGCGGGTTGAAGATGCAGCGGCGCATAGGCTTTCGCGGACTGAAAACAGATTGGCGGAGCGGCCTTGTGCATTGCAGGCCACGCAGGTGGTCTGTGCATTTCAGAACGGGCATTCATTCCCGTTCGTCCGGCTGTCCCCAATTCCAGAACGGGGATTTATTCCCGTCTGTCTCGTTCACCCGTCCGCCGCAGCCAAAAGCGTCTCTACCGGTGGCAAATCCAGCAGTCGGCCAGTTCGGCCTTCTTGATGTGATATTCTTTGACCAGACGCGGGCCGACTTCGGCTTGATCCTCGGCGCGTACGTAGGTCGTTCCCTCGGCCAGGCTCTGCTCATGCGCGCTCAGAGGTTCTTTGCGCTGGTAGCGGGCGTACAGGCCGAATACTTCCTCGCGGGGCCGCACGTACTTTTCCGGGTTGCGATGGCATTCCAGACACCACGCCATGAAGAACGCTTTGCCTTTGTAGGCGATCATCTCTTTTTGAATCGGACCGTGACAGATGTTGCAGTTCAGGCCGCGATTGACGTGAATCGAGTGGTTGAAGTAGACGAAATCGGGAACGACGTGAACCTTGTTCCACTTCAGCGGAACGCCGGTGCGGTAGCTTTCGCGCACGGGTTCCAGCAGGGGGCTGTTCGTCCAGATTTGCGAGTGGCACGACATGCAGGTTTGGGTCGGCGGGAACCCGGCGCTGGCAGCCTTCTCGACCGAGGTGTGGCAATAACGGCAGTCAATGCCCAGCTCGACCGTATGGTGTTCGTGGCTGAACGGAACCGGCTGTTCCAGCGGCACGCTCACTTTGGTGTTGAAAGGCGAGCGGCTGACGGCGGAACAGACGCCGATGATCAGCAGCGGGCCGGCGACGGCTCCGAGCAGGCTGACTTTGGCGAGAATGTTGGCGGCGGGATGAAAAAGTTGAGCCATAACGCGCTCCGTAATCTGATGGCTTGGAAACAACGAAAACAAGGGCAAGAGCGGCAAAGGACGGTTTGCGCGCCGCGCCGGACGGGTCAGGAACGCCGTCGGGCCGGTCTTGCAGTTCTGCAAACGGGTCGCGAATTCCTTGCGCGCCGTTTGCGCTTTTTTTCACAATTAAACCGTTAAGAACCTGCTAATTGTTCTTGCTTGGGACACGTACAGAATACTTCTTTTTCGCCGTAGTTGTCAAGCGCGCGGCGGCGAAAATAGGGTGACGTTTGGGGCGCGGATTGACGGCGATTTGAAAACAGGAACCGTCTTGCGCGGCATTATAGCACACGGCGTGGTTCGGGTCAACGGGCGCGAAGCAATTTCGGGCGGAAATATTGAGATTGCGCGCAAATTAACCGTCCTGTTAGGATTATTGGGTTTTTCGCCGTTTCCGAGACGGACCGCGAAGAAATTTATTTCGTCGCGACCCGCTGTAGTTTCACGAAGTTACTCTGCGCGGTTGCACCGTAACATTATCGGGTTTTTCGCCCGGCGAGCGCACTCTTTTTCTTGCCCAATCTCCCTATTTCAAACCTATCCGCCTGCCCCCCTGCGAATTGCGGCAAATTACAGATGAATAGAGCGGTCAACGGCCATGAGCAGGAACAGCAGGGCCAGATACAGCATCGAGTAGTGAAACAGCCGCGAGGCGCGCGGACGCGCGATGTCCTGATACAGTTGGAAACTGCGTAGCAGCAGCAGCGCGTTCAACACGACGGCGGAAATTAAATAGACCCACCCGATCTGCTGACGCATCGTGAAGAACGGCAGGAGCGAGACAATCGTCGTGAAAATCGCGTACATGCCGATTTGCACGACGGTCACGCGGTCGCCGCGCACGACCGGCAGCATCGGCACGCCCACGCTGGCATAGTCCTCTTTGATGAGC
>JBBRNU010000213.1:0-7194 GCA_038230115.1 Chthonomonadales bacterium
CGCCTCTTTGAGCTTTCGATCCTCTCGATGGTCTTGCTGCACCCGATACCAATAGCGTCCGCCCAGCAAAGTCAAGCCAATCAAATTCAAAATCAGCAGCCACTTGAGCCAGCCATTGCTTCGCGCCGACTTTTGCATCGTGAAACTCCTTGCACTCTCATGTTGCTCGGACGAATCGAAGAAAGGAGGAGACGAGCAATCTTAGGTTTCAAACGGATTGTTAATGGCAACCCTGAAACAAAAGATAATTGCTCGCCTTCATCCTTTCAAGATTGATTGGTACGCTATCGCGTAGCACGGAGAGGGAAAACAATGTGCAACCCATATTGTTTTCCTCGTCACTGTTTGTAGCTTACTGCCAGTAATCTTAAGCATGAATACGCGAGTATTTGAAATTGGGTGTTGCCCTTTGTAGGGGGCAAAATTCCGCTGTCAATAACCGCAAACTTCATGCTTACCAACTACGGGGCGCACTTGTTATAGCACGTTTCATAAAGACCATCGCTGGGATGGCAGGCGCGACATGCGCCATCGCAACACCCTTGTATTGCGTAGGGGTCGGAGTATTTTCCCCGACAGTAGGCTCCTGCGGCGTATCCACTGGCGAAAGCGCATGGCGTTCCCGCCGCTAATACCGCCTGCCCACAGAGCGAGAGCAGGAGAAGTGTGGTCGCCGCCTTACGACGCGCCGAAATGCTGAAACGTGCCATCTTCAAGACCTCCCTGAGATGCAAAAAATGGAAGCGAAGCTGGAACTCTGCCAGCCGCTCTCGGTCTGTCTTTTTGTGCGAAGGAAAACAAGAAGGCTCGCATTTTTCCTCGCCGATACTTGCTGCTACCGTTAATCGCACTTGGCATAGCACGCTTGATAGAGACCATCGCTGGGATGGCAAGCATAGCATGCGCCATCGCAACAAGCGGCTACCGCCGGGGGGCTACTATTTCTTAGCCGACAGTAGATTCCTGCGTCAGTTCCGCTGGGGAAGCCGCACGGCGTTCCCGCTGCCAATACCGCCTGTCCGCAGAGTGCGAGTAGGAGAAGCGTGGTCGCCGCCTTGCGACGCGCCGAAATCGAAATGCTGAAACGTGCCATCTTCGAGACCTCCTGAGATGCGAGACGTGGGAGCGAAGCCGGAACGTCGCCCGCCGCTCCCGGCGGACAGCGACCTGCACGGAGCAGGTTTACTTTTAGACAAACCCACTATAAACCTTTCTCTCCGACTTGTCAATACTTGTACCAAAACTTTTTTTGGGGGGGGTGAAATGTGGGTTATTGCTATTTGTTAGTCCTTAAAAACTTAGGTTTTAAACGGTTTGTCGAGACGACCAACGAATAAAATTTCAGACCGCATTCTACAAAGCGCCGCCATTTTCCAATGTCAATTTCGGGCAGGATTTTTTCACCGGTCGGGTGAACAGGAAGAAAACCGCTTCCGTTTCAACAGGATGCGGCCCGCGCCCCCGTCGAGGCGCTGCCGCCAGGATTTAAGGAGACGCTGCAACGATGCCTTTCCCAATTTCGATTTCCCGCACGCGCGGCCCGCTGTCGGCCCTGCTGCCGTCCTTGATTTTGATTGCGCTGATCGCTATGGGGCTGTCGGTTCCGGTCGCGGCGCAAATGGTTACCGGCGCGGAGATGCCCGGCTACGCGCAAACTTTTGGCTTGGAACCCGCCCAGGCCGCCAGAGACTATGCCGTGCAGGAAGTTAAGTGCAGCGTTCCGGCCAACATTCTCTGGCCCGGCGACAAGGCGGCCTTCACCTTCCGCTTCACCAACAAAACCGACCGGCCCCTCGAGGCGACCGGGCGCGTGGACATCGTGCATTACCAGACCAAAGTGCCGGTGGGCGATGTCTGGGTTCCGCACGTCTCGAAATTGGACGACGCGGGTTCGGTTCCGATTACCGTTCGCCTGCCCGCCAAAGGGTCGGTCGAGGTGGAAGTCGCTCCCAGCCTGCCCGCGACGTTCGGCGGGTACGCGCTGATTGCGGATTTGGGCGCGCACGGGCGGGCGTTTGCGGCGGCGACGGTACGCGCCGTGCGCGCCGAGCCGGGGCGCGTTCTGCTGCCGACCGGCTCGCTCGACCTGCCCTGGCCGTTCGAAATGACCGAGGAAGTCATGCGGACGTTCCAGCGGCTGGGCGTGCGCGGGGCGCGCATGGGCGCGGACTATGTGCCGACGACCGCCCCCGATTTCGAGGCGCGCCTGGCCGAACTCGCTCGCGATCTCAAGTGGGCGCAGGATAACAACATCACCGTGATGCTGACTGTCGGGGCCGGCCCCGCCCCCAACCCGCTCGGACGCCCGCGCCCCTGGCTTACCGAGGACAACATTCTGCTGGACACCAAATCCGACATGGCCTGGCTGCCGCAGTACGACGCCGATTTTCAGAAATGGGCTAAAATCGTCGCCGAGCGCTTCGGCTGGCCGCGCGGCCCGGTCAACGCGATGGAGCTGTGGAACGAACCCTGGGAAGGCATCTCGATTTCCGGGTGGGGCGCGGACATGCTGCGCTTCCGCGACATGTATACGCAGATGGCCCTGGGCATCGAAGCCGCCCGGCGGAACGGCGCGCAGGTGCGGATCGGCGGCGCGTGTTCCTCGTCCAACACGCTCGACAAACTTTTCCCCGACGGCTCGCAAACTTTTCTCAAGTGGCTGGATTTCGTCAGCATCCACTATCAGGAGATGGCCGTCACGCCCGCGCTCGTGCCGGAATGGGTCAACCGAAAAGGCGGGTATGGGCGCGTGCAGGTGTGGGACACGGAAAGCTGGGTCGCCAATTCGGAAGACCGGATCGCCGCCGTCATCGCCTCGATGCGCGCCGAAGGGCAGGATCGCACGAACGGCTTTTATGGCGGCAACGTTTATCAAAGTCAGGTTTTGAGCGACAATCCGCGCTATGGCGTTGTCCAGGCGTGGTCGCCCGCCGCCGCCGTCGCTGTGACGCAGAAATTCATCGGACAGCGCAGTTTCAAAGAGCTGCTGTTCCGAAACGGCCTGCCCTGGGTCTTCGTATTCAATGGGCTGCCCGGCAAGGATGGAACCCGCACGGCCCAACTGCCCGATGACGGCACGGTCGTCGTCGTGGGCGATCTGGGCCAGGTTTACAATCGGAACAAACTGCAATTCCGGTCGGTTCTGGGCCTGAAAAACGCCGCGCGCGTGGCCGAAGCGACCGGACAAATTGTCGCCCTGCCCGCCACCGCGAGCGAAGCGGAACGAACCGCGCGCGAAGACGCGCGCAAGGCCGCCGCCGTGCTGGAGGATGGCAGCCTGACGTTCGCGAACCCGAACGGCGAGTTTCTGCTGTACGACTTTTACGGCAATCCGGTCGCGTCCGTCGGCGGCGGCATCACGGTTCCGCTCAACGGCCTGGGCTATTATCTGCGAACCAACGGGGCGCGCGGATCGTTCGCCCGACTCCAGCAAGCTCTGCGCTCCGCGCGCATTGACGGGTACGCGCCGCTCGACATCATCGCGCACGATCTGACGCGGGCCGTCAGCGACAAGCCGAGCGCGACCCTGACTCTGACCAACATTCTGAACCGCCCCGTCAGCGGCAGCCTGACCGTCACGCTCGGCGACCTGCGTCTGGCGCAGCCGACGCGCACGCTTGCCTTCGCGCCGCACGAAACCAAAGAGGTTTCTGTCGCCGTCGCCGACGGGTCGGCAAACCCGGCCAACGCCTATCCCCTGTCGGTTCGCTTCGACGCGGGCGCGGACGGCGCGACCACCCACGACGAAACTCTGCACGTCAATCTCATCGCCCGCCGCACGATTGCCGTTGACGGCAGTCTCGACGACTGGCGCGGCGTCCTGCCACAGACCGTGAGCGGAACCGAGGGCATCGGGGCGAGCCTGACCGAAAAGGCATACCTGCCGTTCCAGAATTTCGGCCCCGGCGTCGGTAAGGGCGTGGCGTCGGGCTACCTTGCCTACGACGACAACTACTTTTACTTCGCCGCCAAGATCGCCGACGACACGCCCTATGAGGGCAACATCCGCTTCGAGAACCGCGACGACTCGGCGTATTTCTACCCGGAGAAATCGTATGCCGTAGAGAGGGACGCGAACACGAAAGCCGAAACGAAGCGCACGGAACTGGACTGGCCGTCCGGCGTGCGCCGCTTCTCCTATCGCAAAGACCCGGACTTGCCGTCCGGCAACGATACCGACAACGTGCAGATCGCGTTCAACGTGGTTCCGCAAAACAAGAAGCGGTACTATGTCGCGCCGCCCGGCACGCTGCCCAAATTCATGGTTTACCCGGACACGGATTACGAGTACGCGCTGAATCAGGTCGCGCCGAAGTATGGCGGCGGCACGGAAATCTGGCGGCTCTACGCGCCCGACATCCCGCGCAAGCATTTTTACCCGCGCCAGCCCGCCGCGCCGCATGATGGCGGCCCGGTCAAAAACGGCAAGTTGGCGATGACCCGGCAGGACAACACGCGCATTGTGGAAATGGCCCTGCCCTGGTCGGAAATCCCGGACGTGAAGCGCCGCCTCGATGCGGGCGAAAACATCAAGTTCTCGTTTCGCGTCAACGACAACAAAGGCCCGGCGTATGAACTGGCGACGGGCCGCAGCGTGTCCAAAGACAACGCGCTCGCCTTCCACGACGACTGGCGCACGCACTGGGCCAACGAATTGGAATTCGGGTTCGAGGGCGCGTCGCGCGCCAATATCCGGGCGGCGAAACCGTAGCGTCCGCTGTGAAGCTCCGGTCATTCCCGAAAACTTTGCAAAACATCAAGGAAGGGCCGAAAACTTGGGGATGGATGGGTCTGAGGCATTCATGAAGCGACACGTCACGATTTTCGGCACGAGTTTGAATCCGGGTTCGCGGTCGCAGGTTCTGGCGCGCGAGGCGCTGCGCCAGCTAACGTCGCGGGGCGTCAGCGCGACGCTGGTGGACTTGCGCGATCTGGCCCTGCCGGAAAGCGGGCGGGGCGGGGCGGGCCACGCGCCGGACGTTCAGGCGGTGCGCGCCGAAGCGAAGCGGGCGTCGCATATTCTGTTCGCGGTCGCGATTTACAATTATGACGTTTCGTCGGCGGCAAAGAACCTGATCGAGCTGCTGAGCGACGACGAATTGACCGGAAAAACGGTCGGCTTTTTATGCGCGGCGGGCGGCAAAAACTCGTATATGTCCGTTCTGTCGTTCGCGAATTCGCTGATGCTGGATTTTCGCTGCTGGGTCGCGCCGCGTTTCGTGTACGCGACGTCGGGCGATTTTCACGACGGCAAAGTGGTCGGCGAGGACGTTTTGCAGCGCATCACGCAATTGACGACCGAGATGTTTGCGCGCGAAGGCGAATGAGACGCAGGATTGCCCCGAATCGGCTTGAAATCGGCCCGCCTATCGGGTAGTATGGCGGGCGGGAGCCGTGCCAAAACGCATCGCTCACATCGAAATTTCATCACGACGTGAAAGGATTGCAGCCACATCATGGGACAACCGAACCGAACGTACACGCTGGACGAGGCGTCCGAGGAACTCAACATTTCGCGCGAGACCATCGAGCGCCTGCTGCCCGCGCTGGGCGTCTCGCAATCGGGCGACGCGCCTACGCTGACCGAAGACCAGGTCAACAAAATCGTGGACTTGATGAACGACCCCGACGCTTCGGGCGACGCCACAAAGTAAAAGCCCGCCAGCCCAACGCCAGACGGACAAACGGCGCGCTTCCTGCCTCCAAGCAAGGAGCGCGCCTTTTTCTGTCCAAATCTCTGTCAGCGCGCCACGCAACTTGAATGCCGTTCCCACCCTCCCCTTTTGCGTCCTTTGCGCTTCTTTGCGGCCAAACAAAGGTTTCAGGGGTGGAAGTTCTTGGCGGCGAACCGGGCTTGCCATTATTCGACCGCCGCTTCGAGTTCCTGAAACGCGATGCTGCGAACGCTGCCGCCGGGTTCGCACAACAGCAGCGGGGGCGTGGCGTGAACGTCCAGCGCAGACGCGGTCTGCATGTCGGCCCGAACGCGGGCTTTCCCGGTCGTGACAGCGGCGCTGCGAAGAGCGGGCCAGTTCAAATGCAGCGTCCGGGCATAGCGTTTTACATCCTTCGGGGCCAGCCGTCCGCCGTTTTGATACAGCAAGTCGTGCATCGGCCAGAACTGCCCCTGCTCCCGCGCCGCTTCTGCAAAGGTCGCCGCTTTGAACGCGCCGGGGTGCATTTCGAGGGGAAGATGCCGGAATACGAGGCCGCAGGTGGCGGCGTGGGCTTGCAAGAACTTCTGCAAGGGCGCTTGAACGCTCCGGCAGGGCGGGCAGTCGTAATCGCCAAACTCCACGATAACAAAAGGACGGCGGCTGCTTTCCTCGTCCGCATAGTTGTTGCCTATGGCCTGCGCCCGCGTCACATTTGCAGGCAGGCGGGGCGTGAAAGCGTCGGCAGACGGCGCAACCCCGGTATTTCGCATCGCCAGGAGCAGCAAAGCGCCTACCGCCGCTGTCAAAACGACCCCGACGGCGAGGAACTTGTCTTCGGTTTGCATGACAAAACCTCCCGAAAGCGCAACTTGAGAGCGAAAGACGAAATGATGGAGGCGACGACAAAGCGCGGGACGCAGTGACGGCGACGTTGGGCAGGACAGAGGCTTATTCGAGCGTACATTCCCAGGAGTAGAAGAAATGCGGGAAATCGGCGAGTTTCACATGGCCGTCCGTGAAAAGAATGTTGGCGCGGTCGCCCTGAAAGGTCTTGTCCGTCTCCACGCCGTGCCATCGGGGGCCAACGTCCATAAAAACCGAGGGCGTGTCGCCGCCCGTCGGAGTCGCTTCCGCGCAGCGAGCGGGATAGCGGGTTTGTTCCACGCCCAGACTGGTTCGGTAGACGTAGGAGGTTCCCAGACGCGCATAAGCGGTAGGAAGCAGCGGAACGGTGATGTCATCGCCCGTTGGCGCGTGGAAGCCAATTCTGCCATCGCCGGTATCGGAAGGACAGCGCCAGATCAGTCGGCTTTGCAGGTACGGAGCCAGAATGTCGCGCAGGAGCGGCATGGTTTTGACCAGGTTTTGCTGTTCGGTCTCGTCGTCTTCGGGATACCAGAGGTAGGTGTAGCGTTCCGGGGAGTCGGAGCCGATAGGATAGCGGTCGTCGTAGTCCTGAGCGTACATGGCGACCGACATTCCCAACTGCCGCAGTTTCGACGCGCAGGAGGTTTGCCGCGCCTTTTCCCTGGCCTGC
>JBBRNU010000214.1:0-7181 GCA_038230115.1 Chthonomonadales bacterium
GCCGGTGCGGTAGCTGGCTTCGCCGCCGCTCGTGGTGGCGCGGTAGAGGCTGTAGGAGGTGGCTCCGCTGCTGGCGTTCCAGCTCAGGCTAACTTGCGCGTTGCCAGGCGTCGCCGTCAGCCCGGTCGGCGCGCTCGGAACTGTCCCGCCCCCGCCGCCCGTCGGATTGAACACGATGTCAATGACCGGGTGCAGTTCGATTTGGTTGGGCGCGGCTCCGGTCTGCCCGTGACTGAAGTCGAACATCCCGATGCCGGTCACTTGAACCGGAATGTTGACCGTCTTGAACGAGCCGGAAACCGAATATTTGGCGTCAAATTCGGCGCGGGCGTTGCTGACCCCGCTGTAAAACGGGCTGCCAGCGCCCACGCAGTGCGGGGCCGGAATTTCGGCGATCATGCTTCTGCCGGAACTGTCCTTCAAAACCAGATGGTAGTCCTCGTCCGACTCGGATTTGAACTCGACCAGCGTGGCGTTGATGACCCAGACCGTCGTTTCGTAGGGCGCGACGCGGTTGTTGGACGGGATCGAGGTCGGATAGGGCCAGCCGGTCGCGGTCGCAATCGTCACCGGCGACGTGGCGGAAAGTTCAACCAGCCCGGCGTCGGCATCGGTTCCGGTCTTGACCGACCACCGCTCCACCCCGCAGAACGCTTCGAGCCAGGGCATCTCCTCGAAATGCGCGCCGCCGAACGCGACGCCGCCAACCGCCAGACACAGTAAAAACACGGCCAACCCGACTTTGAGAGAACGACGCATGAGAGCCTCCTTGAGTTTCCGGGCGGCCCAGCCGACCGCCGGAGCGCGAATTGGAAATGAACCGGGAAAGTGAGGGTGCAAAAACCGCGCGGCGACCACTGAACAGTCCGCCAGGGAAACAAAGGGCAAATCTCCCTCGGTGGTTCAAAGGTGCAAACCTGTCAGAAGATCAGCCATCGCCGCGCACAAACCGCGCCATCATAGCATAACTGCCAAACCACGTCAATGAATTTCATGTTAAATTTTGATTAAGAAGATTAAGAAAGCGCGCCGGGTAGCCAAAGCGAAGCCGCGCGTTCCCATAGTGGAACGCGCGGCTCTCATCCACTTGGCTTGCCACACAAGCCTGCTCGCCCGGTACGCAGGTACAAACGCCCGCGCCAGAAGACCACTCCGCGAGCCAGACTAAAGACACGCCCCAACACATCGGCATTGCAGTCCGCGCAGGCGGGCTTTGCATATCAGAACGGGGTTTCAATCCCGTTCGTTCCATTCGAGGCGGGCCATCTCACTGTCCGTAGCGGAAATTGTTGGTATCAATCATCGTCTGCGCCTTTTCGATACGCGCGCCGGTAACCGGATGGTTTTGCAGCCACTCCGGGTCGCTCCCGCCCTGCCGCTTCTCCAGACGCTCCAGTTTGCCGAAAAAGCGAATCATGCCATCGGGATTGTAGCCCGCAAAGTGCGCGTAACTCAATCCCCGCCGGTCGGCCTCGTATTCGTCGTCCCGGCTGTATTTCAGCCCGGCAAGCTCGGCCCCCAGCCCCGCCAGGTTTTGACCCGTCGGGTTCGGGATTGCCAGGCTGATAAACAGATTCGTGGCGAACTGCGAGGAAATCTGCCGCGCGGCGTGGCGGGCGTTGACATGCCCGCACTCGTGGCCCAGCACACAGGCCAGCGCGTCATCGTCGTTCCCCATCATGTCGAGCAGGCCGCGATACACGTACACCGGGCCGCCGGGCAGGGAAAAAGCGTTGATTTGCTTGGCGTCAATCACCTTGAACGTGTACGGCACGTCGCGCTTGTCCATGTGCGGAATCAGGCTCATTCCCACCCGCCGCACCCGCTCGGCGTCGGGCGAGGACGTATCCACCCGAAACTCCTGTTCCACCTGCCGCGCCCCCTCGCGCCCCAGCCCGACCTCCTGCCGCGTGGAAAGAAAACTTTTCGTGCGGCAGCCCGTCAGCGAAACGGCGACTAGTAGCGCCAGCGCCATAAGCGCGACGCCCCGCGCCAGCCCCGCGGCACGCAAACGCGCTCTTCCCTCGATACCCATGCCCCAGGCGAAAAAGACGGTCTTCTGTCCATAAGTGCGGTTCATAATAAGGCCTATTCTGACGTGGTGTCCTGCCGACGGGGAACGGCTTTCAAACGACGGGCCTGACGGCGCATCCAGGCCAGGGGGGGCTTGGGCCGACGAGTATCAATAATTTCCCTGGCAAGCGTAGTGTCGGGCGCGGGCGATTTTGGCGCGCGCTCCCGCCGTCCCTGTTGCGCGGCGAACGCTTTGGCGCGATGTTCTACGTAACGCTCCATGCGGTTCAGGGCAAATCCGGCCCGGCCCGGCAGCATGGGCAGTCCGCCCGACCCCGCCCGCGTTCGCAGCAGCAGCAGACGGTGATTTACGCGCTCTTCCGGCGACCAACGGTATTTGTACGCCTCGTTCCCGCGCAGAAAGTCGAATTCCGAGCAGCCCTCTGCAATCGCCTGCCGGATCGCTCGCCCCGTCAGCAGGGTTCCCAGGCTGTACTTGCCCAAGTCCGGCGCAAAGCCTCCCAGATAATAATACGTCCGCCCGCCGAACGCGAAGCAGTGCAAAACCGAGCGAATTTCACCGTCAATCGTCAGCAGATGCAGACGAAGCCAGCCGTTCGCCAGAAACCGCGCCGCCACCTCCCGATGAAATGCCTGCACCCGCCGATTTCCCAGCACGCCCGGCAGCCAGCGCGCGTTCCAGCGCTGCTGATGCAGGGCGAACAGGGCCGTCATGCCCGCGTCAAGCGTCTCCGCGTCCGCGAGCGTATAGCGCGCCTCCTGAAAATTCTTCTGAAGCTGCCGGTCGTAATATCCCAGGTTCGAGCGCAGTTTCTTCCCGATCCGCTGCGTAAATTCTTCCCACGTCGCCGGAAGCGCAAGATACGGACAGGGTTCCATCGGCGCGACTGCCCGCGTCGCGGCTTCACCAAAATTTACGGGAGAGTCGGACGGCTCTACACCCGTCAGCAACGACGCGTGCGGGCGAATCTGCTGCAAATCGGCGATGTCCCAGCCGCGCGCGTCGTTTTCCAGATGACGCAGCAGATTCGCCGCGACCTCGGCCTCGAACTCCGGCAGCGCCAAAACCCCCAGATAATCGCTCGGCCCGGTTCCCATCCAGGCCAACCGGCGCAGCGGCGTCCCCAGATGACGGCTCACGTACAGCGGAGCCAGCCCCACAAGCGAACCCTCGCCGCCGTTGGGCGCACCCCCCGCGCCCCGAATGGGCGAATTCTCTACGTCCTTGCGAGCGTAGAACAACAGCAGACGCGCCCGCTTTCGCGCGCCGAAATGCCGCCACCACGCTTGGTTCCACTCCCACGTCTGATAGGGCGTGCAATCGGCGCTGCGCGCCTGCAAAGCGCGCCATTCCGGTTCCAGGCGGGCAAGCGCGTCCGGCCCGCCGACTTCCACGACGCGCAGCGCGCCGCTTTCGGCTTGCATTACGCCCTGCTTTTGCTTCGTATACGGAAAAATCATATGCGCGAATTATAACAGATGCCGCCGGGAAAGTCCAATTTTTCCCGCGACAAACCTTGACAGCGGCGAATCCGGTCGGATACAATGGCCCGTGATCATGACAATTTCGCCCCCGCCTTCTCTCATCCGCAAAGCCGTCGTTCCCGCCGCCGGGTTGGGCGCGCGGCTGCGCCCCCTCACCCTCGCCATACCCAAAGAACTGCTGCCCATCGGACGCAAGCCCGTTCTCGCCTATGTCGCCGACGAGTTGCGCGCGTCCGGGGTTTCAGACGCGCTTTTTATCGTGTCGCCGCGCAAGCCGCAAATCCGCGCGTTCTTCGGCGACGAATACGGGGGCGAGGACGACAATCTGCCGCCCCTGCGCTGCCACTATCTCACCCAGATCGAGCAGAAGGGCGCGGGCGACGCCGTGCTGCTGGCCGAAGCATGGGTGGGGGACGCGCCGTTCGTGGTCGCGTTCGGCGACTGCCTGCTCGACGTGGAACCGCCCGGCTCGCCCGCCGCCCCCCTGATGCGGCTGATCGCCGCGCGCCACGCGCAGCAGGCCGTCGCCGCCGTTCTCGTCGAAACCGTGCCGCAGGAACACGTCACGCGCTACGGCGTTCTGGCTCCCGAAATCGGTCTGACCGGCCCGTTCACCGCGCCCTTCGCCGCCCGCGACATCGTGGAAAAACCCTCGCCCGACGCGGCCCCCAGCAATCTCGTCGCCGCCGCCCGCTACGCCTTCAACCCCGCCATCTTCGCGTACCTGCGCGCGTCAGTTACGGACGAACGCGGCGAGCGCAACATCACCGACCCAATCCGCGCCGCGCGGCAGGCAGGCGGCGCACTGTGGGCCGTGCCGCTCCAGCCCGGCGAGCGCCGCCGCGACATCGGCAATCTGGAAAACTTTCTGACCGCCTTCGTCGAGGCCGCCCTGCGCGACCGCGAGTTCGGCCCCGCCGTTCGCGCCGCCGCGCAGACCGGCCTTGCATCTGACAAAACCGACTGACGCGCAAAATCCGGCCCAACGCGCGTCCGCCCGCGAAATTTACCGCTCCCTGACGAAAAGGCGCAGCCCTTTGGGTATAGTATAGCCAATCTAAACGCCGCCGTGCGCCCGAAGGAGAGCGGACACAGCGCGTCACGCGACAAACCCGGTTTCGTTACAGCTGTCGAAAGTTCGCGAGTGGCGGAGAAATAGATTTCTTCGCTTCCTGACAAAATACAGGGCGCGGTAAGCAAAGCCCCTACAAGCGGTTGTTTAAAGCGATAGGCGCTCTGCCGCCCGACCCAATACGAAGCCTATGCCCAATGCTATCTCACAATCAGAGCGACCGCTAACGCCGACGACGCTGGTCACCGGCGCGGCGGGCTTCATCGGCTCACATCTGTGCCAGCGGCTGCTGGCGCGCGGCGAGCGGGTCATCGGGCTGGACAACCTAAATGACTACTACGACGTTTCGCTCAAGCGCGCCCGGCTCGAACGCCTGCAGGACAACCCGAACTTCGACTTCTGCCGCATGGAACTCGCCGACAAAGACGGGATCGCCTGTCTGTTCCAGGAGCGCAAGCCGCAGCGCGTTGTCAATCTCGCGGCGCAGGCAGGCGTCCGGCACTCGCTTTCCAACCCCCACGTTTACGTCACCAGCAATCTGTATGGGTTTGTAAATATCCTGGAAGGCTGCCGCCATCATCACGTCGAGCATCTGGTGTTCGCCTCGTCCAGTTCGGTCTATGGCTCCAATACGAAGATGCCGCTTTCCACGCACGACAACGTAGACCATCCCGTCAGCCTGTACGCCGCCAGCAAAAAGGCCAACGAACTCTTCGCGCATACGTATGCCCATTTATATGGCCTGCCGACGACCGGGCTGCGCTTCTTTTCCGTGTACGGGCCTTGGGGCCGACCGGACATGGCCCTGTTCATCTTCACGCGCGCCATTCTGGAAGGCCGCCCGATTGACGTTTATAATGACGGCAAGATGCTGCGCGACTTTACGTACATTGACGACATCGTGGAAGGCGTGACGCGCGTGCTGGATCGCCCGCCTGTCCCGCGCAGCGACGCCAGCGTGACGCAGGACGATCCCAGTTCGAGCCGCGCGCCCTACAAACTTTACAACATCGGCAACAACCAGCCGGTCGAACTGCTGCGCTTCATCGAAATTTTGGAGGCGCGGCTGGGCCGGAAGGCCGAAAAAAACTTTTTGCCGCTGCAGCCGGGCGACGTGCCGATTACCTACGCTGACGTGGACGACCTGATTCGTGACACCGGCTTCAAGCCCAGCACGCCGATTGAGACCGGAATCAACCGTTTTGTGGACTGGTATCAGTCGTATTACGCCTTGTAGGGTACAATGACTTGAGTTTTTACCAGGGTCGCCCCCGCCCTGAAGCGACGCGCGCCCGGAACGCGGCTTCCCCGGCCCCCGGCATATTCCAACGCGGCAGGTTCGCTTCCGCCCCTTCGGGCGCGCAGGAACCGGGCGGGCGAAGGACTTCCAGGATGAAGAAAGTATTTCGGATTATCGGGCGGCTCAACGTCGGGGGGCCGGCAATTCATACGGTGCTGCTGACCGACCTGCTCGACGCCGGACGATTCCAGACCCGACTGATTACCGGCGTCGAAGGGCCGACCGAGGGCAGTATGCGGTATTTGGCCGAGGAACGCGGCGTCGAAACCACGCTGATCCCCGAAATGAGCCGCGAAATTTCCTGGCGCGACGACGTAGTGGCGCTGGTAAAATTGATCGCGCTGATGCGGCGCGAACGCCCCGACATCATCCATACGCACACCGCCAAAGCCGGAACGCTGGGTCGGCTTGCGGCGCTGATCGCCCTCCCCGGTCGCCGCAAGCGCGTCGTTCACACCTTTCACGGACACGTTTTCCATAGCTACTTCAGTCCACGCAAAACGCGATTTTTCATTCACATCGAGCGAATGCTGGCCCGCCGCACGCACCGCCTGATCGCCGTGAGCGAGCGCACCAAGCAGGAACTCGTCGCCTACAAGATCGCCCCGGAAGACAAAATTGACGTGATTCCGCTGGGCCTGGACCTGGAGCCGTTCGCGCAGTGCGCGCAACATCGCGGCGAATTGCGCCGGGAACTTGGCCTGTCGCCGGACTGCCTGCTCGTCGGGCTGGTGGCGCGGCTGGTTCCGGTCAAGGATGTGGCGACGTTTTTACAGTCCGCCAGCTGCGTGGCGTCGAGCGCGCCGAACGCCTGTTTCCTGATTGTGGGGGACGGCGAGCTGCGCGAAGAGTTGGAAATGCAGGCCAGAGCGCTCGGTCTGGGCGCGCAAGTTCGGTTTCTGGGGTATCGCAAAGACCTGGCGCGCATTTATGCCGACCTGGACATCGTGGCCCTGTCGTCGCGCAACGAGGGGCTGCCGGTCAGCCTCATCGAAGCGATGGCGTCCGGCTGCATCGTCGTCTCAACGGCGGTCGGCGGCGTACCCGACCTGATTGTCGAGGGCGAGACCGGCTTTCTCGCGCCGCCGCAAAATCCGGGCGCGCTGACGGAAGCCATCGAGCGCGCCCTGTCACAGACGGAACGCTGGCCCGCCATGCAGTCGCGCGCCCGCGCGTCCGCGCTCGGTCGCTTCGACATCAGCCGCCTGGTCGCCGACATCGAGCGTCTGTACGCGAAATTGTAGCGCGGACAGAATTTAAGTAGAGGGGTTGGTGGTCACCTACCCCCCC
>JBBRNU010000215.1:0-7179 GCA_038230115.1 Chthonomonadales bacterium
CACCTGCTGGCGAGCGAGGAGCTGGAAGCGGGCAATGACTCCAGCGGCGTTCTGAGCGAGGACGATCTGGCGGCGATGCTCAACGACATTGGCGCGCAGCCGGGGCAGTCCGTTCCCGCCATGCCCGCCGCGTCGGGCGGAATGATGCCGTCGTCGCCCCCGTTCGCGAACTTCCCTTCGTCCGGTCAGGGCGGCGGGAACCTGATGCCGCGCGGCCTGGAACTCATTCTCGATATTCCCCTCGACGTCACCGTCGAGCTGGGGCGCGTCCGAATGCTGATCAAGGACGTGCTGGAACTTTCGTCCGGCTCGATTGTAGAATTAGACCGCGTGGCGGGCGAGCCGGTGGATTTGCTGGTGAACGGGCGGCTGGTCGCCAAAGGGGAAGTCGTCGTTATTGAAGACAATTTTGGCATTCGCATCACGGAGATTGTCAGCCCGGTGGACCGCGTCGCCGGCTTGGGGAAGGGCCGCTAGCCGCATGATGTCGCCGCACCGCTTTTGGATTTGCCTGACGGCGGGCCTGGTTTTGTTTTGCGCGGCGGGCCTAACTCCCGGTCGCGCCCAAACCGCCCCGCCGCCCGCCCCCGAAAAATCATCGCCCCCGGCGTCTCCGCCGAATAATCCGCCTGCGGCAGCGAGCGCGGCGGGTTCCGGCAAGACGACCGACAGTCTGGCCGCGCCAACGGCTTCCGGCGCCAATCGCGTTGAACCCCCACATGCCGGGCGGAAGCGAGTCGCCACACCCGCAAGATTGCACGGCTGGCAGGCGACCTGGCACGCCCGCTGGGTAAAGACCTGGCACGCGAAAGCGGCGCAGTCGGAGACGGAGGCAAGAACGGCGGCAAAGGCGAAAACAACTGTCAAGCCAAACGCCGCGACCGCCAAACGCCAACGCCCCGTATCGGTCGCGAAACGCACGCCTGCCGCTTCCCTTATAAAACGCGCGTCCGCGCGTCCAATCAAGGCGGCGAAACCGACGCCCTCGGTTCGCGCCGTCGCTTCCAGGCGCGCTCTGGCGACTGCTGTTCAGCAGAAGGCTGTCCTGGGAAATAGCGGCAAACGCCCGGCGAAGCCCGCCCCGGCCCGGCTCGCCGCCCCGGTTGTCACCATAAAAGCGACCGCGCCCGCCGCGTCGAAGCCCAAGGTCGCGACGCCCAAAGTCACAACGGAGACGCCTCAAGCCGCGCCCGCGTCCAGCGCGCCCCAAACCGCTGCCGCTGCGGCCCCTCCCGCCGTGTCGCTGCCTGCGCCCGCCGTTGCCGCCAGGTCCGCCGACAACGCCGCGCGTCCGGTCGCCGCCCCCAAATCCGCCGCCAACGCTCTGCTCAGCCAGACCAAGCCGGACGGTCTCGGCGGCGGCAATAGCAGCGCGACTGGCGGCGCGAGCGGCCTGCAAAATGACCCGCCCAACCGCCCGCAGGACAGCCCGCTCGCCGCCCTCAACGACTCGTGGAAAATGCTGCTGTATCTCGTTCCGATGCTGCTGCTGACGGTCGGGAGCCTGCATTTGCTGCGCCGCTTTCAGGAGCGCGGCGGACGCCTCCCTGCCAAATCCGCGACCGGGAACGGCTGGCCCGCCCAACCCCGCGCGCCCAAAGCCCCCGCCCGTCCCGGCCTGTGGAGCGCGCTTGTCGGCGGCTTTCACCTCAACAACGCCCGGCAGCGCGGCGGCAGCATTCGGCTGGTCGAGTCCATCCCGGTCGGCGGCGCGAACCTGCATCTCATCGAAGTGCGCGGACGCATTCTTCTCATCGGCGCGACCAACACTGGCGTGAGCCTGCTGACAGAGTTTCAGGAGCCGCAGGGACTGGAAAACGGCGATTTTCGCGCCCTCCTGCAGGCCGCCGCGCTCGACATGGACGCCCTGGATTTATCGCAGCCCGAACTGCCCGCCGTCAATATGCTCGGCGCGCTCGAAGACACGCTGCGCGAGACCGGCGAGGCCGTAACCCGCCGCGCCCGCCGCCTCCGCACCGTGCGAGAGGAAGAAAATGAGTGCGTTTGAAACCCGTCCCGCCCCGCTTTCCTCCCTTACGCGCGCCAGTTTCGCGCCGCTCTTGAAACGCCTGCGCGCCGTAGGCCGGGGTCTATACGCCGAGCGCGCCCTCTGGCTTGCCCTGGGCGCGACAGCGGTTTGCATCCTGTTGACGACGCTCACGATGCGGGCGCGGGCGCAGGGAGCGGGCGGCGCGATCGCTCTGCCCAAAATCTCGCTCGGCGTGGACACGGCCAAAAACCCCAAAGACGTCGCAGTCACGCTGCAAATCCTGTTCATGATGACGATTTTGACGCTCGCCCCGTCCATTCTCATCATGATGACGGCCTTCACACGCCTGATCATCGTCTTCTCGATTTTGCGGCAGGCGATGGGAACGCCGCAAATTCCGCCGAACCAAGTCCTGGTCGGACTGTCCCTGTTCCTGACCTTTTTCGTGATGCAGCCGACGTTCGGCAAAATCAACGACGACGCCCTCAAGCCCTACTTCGACAACAAAATTTCGATGACCGTCGCCCTGGATCGGGCCGAAAAGCCCCTGCGCGGCTTCATGATCCGCCAGACCTATACCAGCGACCTGACGTTCTTCATCAACCTGTCGCGCGCCCCCAAACCGAACACGCCCGACGACGTGGGCCTGCTGACCCTGATCCCGGCCTTCCTGACGAGCGAGCTGAAAACCGCCTTCATCATCGGCTTCTACATCTATCTGCCGTTCCTGATTATTGACATGGTGGTCGCCAGCGCCCTGATGAGCATGGGCATGATGATGCTGCCGCCCTCGATTGTCAGCCTGCCCGCGAAACTCCTGCTGTTCGTCCTCGCCAATGGCTGGACGCTTCTCATCGGCTCCCTCGCGCGCGGATTTCGATAAAATCCAATTCAGAAGGGCAATTCACCTAAACCGGCCCTAATTAGGGATGCCACCTAACCCCCCGGCCCCCTTCCCCGGTGGGGAAGGGGGAGATTGAACCTTGAATTTGCGGTCAAAGCGCAAGTTTAGCATGGACGGCGGCTTTTATTTTATTTCGTTCCCGTTCGGGAAGAGCGCGCAGTCATTGTTTCGCTCCCCCTTCCCCGGTGGGGATGGGGGCCGGGGGGTTAGGTAGCGCGCCCCTTTGGGAAGACCTAGAAAGGTTCGGAATGACGGAACGAGACGTGCTGGAAATTGGGCGCGAGGCCTTGATTGTGGCCCTGAAATTATCCCTGCCTATGCTGCTGTTCGGACTCGTGGCGGGCGTGCTGGTCAGTATTTTTCAGACCGTGACCTCGATTCAGGAATTCACGCTCACGTTCGTGCCGAAACTGCTGGCGGTAATTCTTGCGCTCGCCCTGTTCGGCCCCTGGATGCTTTCCACGATGACCCACTTCATCATCAACACGTTCAACCACATGCCTCCGGTCGTGAAGTAGCGCCCGCGCTTTCGTCCAGGGCGTTCTCTCGTCCTGATTTCGACCCTTTCCCCATGAACTACACAAACGTCGGCATCCACGACTTTTACGTTTTTCTGCTCGTCTTTGCGCGCGTGAGCGGGCTGATGGTCGCCGCGCCCCTCCTGGGCAGCCGCTCCATCCCGCGCACCGCCAAAGCCGGGTTCGCGCTCCTGTTTTCCCTCGCCGTCGCGCCCCTCGTGGCGTCGAAAGTCGGCGGCCTGCCGACGAGCCTGCCCCTGCTCGCCGCGCAGGCGGCGACCGACGCCCTGTTCGGCCTCGCGCTCGGCTATCTCGCGCGGCTGCTCTTCGCCTCGGTCGAGATGGCGGGCTATTTTGTGGACACGCAGATGGGCTTCGGCATCGTGAACCTGTTCAACCCCTTCACCGAACAGCAGACCTCCGTTCTCAGCGTGTTTCAATACCAGCTGGCGACGACGATTTACCTGCTGGCGAACGGGCATCTGCTCCTGCTGGGAGCCTTAGCGGATAGTTTCACCGCCCTGCCCCCCGGCGGCGTCGCGCCGCACGGACAAATCGGGCTGGTCGTCGTCCCCCTGCTGAAATCCATGTTCGCGCTCGGTTTCCGACTGGCGCTGCCTGCGGCGGGCGTCCTGTTCGTCATGGACATCGCCTTCGGGCTGGTGGCGCGCATGGCCCCGCAAATCAACGTGTTCATTGTCGGCACGCCCGCCAAGATCATTCTCGGCCTGGCGACCGTCGCCCTGCTGCTGCCCGTTCTCGCCCTCATCGTCGGCCAGATCATGACCGGCACGACCGAAGGAATGCACGCCCTGGTCGCCGCCGCAAAATAACAACCCGATAAGACGCCTGCAGCATACAAACCATTCTTTCTCCATCGCTCCTGAAGGGCGGCGCGCAAGTCGGCCTTGCCCGCCAGTCCCGGCAAAGGAATTGGAAAAGCCCCCTCTCGTTTTTCTCGGTGTCTCGGTGTCTCTGTGGTAAAAGTCCGTCTTCCTCTTCTCCGTATCTCTAGGGTAAAAGTTTTTGAAAGGCGATCAGGCAAGGCATGGCAGAGGGCGAAGACAAAACCGAATCCGCGACCCCGAAACGGCGCAGCGAGGCGCGCAAGCGCGGGCAAGTCCCCAGATCAAACGACCTCTCCTCGATTTTCGTGCTGTGCGCCCTCGTTCTCGCCCTGCACAGTTTGACCGGCATGGCGGCGGCGGCAGTCCTACAGTATTTTCAAAACGCCTTCGCGCATCTGGACGACATCCGTCTCACGCCCGGCATTGTCATGGAGCAGGGCGGAACGGCCGTGCTGACGCTGGTGCGCGCGGTCGGCCCGCTCGTCCTGCTGGCGATGACAGCGGGCGTGGTCGTAAACGTGGCGCAAAGCGGCTTCAATATCGCCACCGAAGGCCTGAAGCCCAACTTCAACAAGATGAACCCGCTTTCCGGCCTGAAGCGGCTGGTTTCCACGCGCTCGCTGGTCGAGCTGGTCAAAGCGCTGTACAAAATCGGGCTGGTCAGCTGGATCGCCTTTGCAACCATTCGCGGCAGCTACCCCCAACTGGTCTTGATGACGCGGCTGGAAGCGGGGCAGGCGGTCAGTCTCGTCGGCGACGTGGCGTACCGCATGATGCTGCGCGTCGTCGTCACGATGCTGTTTTTGGCCGCGCTCGATTATTTCTATCAGCGGTATCAATTCGAGAAATCCATACGCATGACCAAAGAGGAGGTGAAGCAGGAGTACAAGCAGATGGAGGGCAACCCGCAGATCAAGGCGCGCATTCGCGCCCGGCAGCGGGAAATCTCCAAGAAGCGCATGATGTCGGAAGTCCCCACCGCCGACGTCATCATCACAAACCCGACTCACTTCGCAATTGCCCTGAAATACGACCCGGAGAAGACCGCCGCGCCCGTCGTCGTCGCCAAGGGGCAGGACTTTGTGGCCCAGAAAATCCGCGCGGTCGCCCAGGAAAACGACGTTCCCATCGTCGAGAACCCGCCGCTCGCCCGCGCCCTCTACAAGCAGGTGGAACTAGGGCGCGAAATCCCCAACGACCTGTACGGCGCGGTGGCCGAAGTCCTCGCCTTCGTCTTCGAGATCAACCAGCGCCGCCGCGAGCGCCAATCCCGTTCCTACCCCGCGCCCTGAACGTCCCGCCTCAACAAGGGGCGCGGCTTGTCCGCTGCAACGCTGGATTGGGTCGCCTATCCCTACTCTGGCTCTCGCGGCTCCAGCCGCTGCCGGAGGTTAGCGTTCTCGCGCAGGAGGGCGGCGATCTGCGCGTCTTTGTCGCCTTCTTCCTGACGGCTCGGCGCGGGCGGTTGGCGCTCGGAACGCAATAGAACGTTTTCCAGACGCAGCAGCGATTTCTCTCGCTCATGCTGCTCGTTCTCTTTGTTGCGCTGCGCCTCGTAAACCAGACGCTGTACCACTGCCGTCAAATCCCGTACTTCCTGTTGCAGCGTCTTGATGTCCGCTTTACTCTGTTGAACGTCCCGCGCCAAAAAATACGGTTTGCCTGGCAAAATCGAAGGCGGAGGGCATTAAACGCCTACCGTCGCTTACAAATTCTCGAGCATCGCGCGAGTTTCGACCTGAAGCCGATCTATTTCCGACTGATCGGCCTCAATCTGCCTGCGGAGGTTTTGGAGTTCCGTCCAATACTCTTCAATGGTCTGCTCGTGCTTCTCCTCGGTTTCCGAAAAAGATTGGGGAAATGTCGCCTCGCTCATTATCTTGGCCCTCCGCCCACAGTATATCATGACGCGCGTCCGTCACCACCGCTCCGCCAGCAGCGACTCGATCAGCCGCCGCCCCAGCCCCGCCCGGCGCGCTTCGTCTAATTCCGCGTCCTCCCGCGCCCGCGCCTCCGCCGCCAGCCGCGCCTTCCCCTCCGCCGACAGATGCCGCTCATACAGATACCGCCGCTTGCAGTACCCCGCATCGTTCATCAGCGCCACCACGTCCGCCTTCCGATAATGCCACCACATCTGCCCGTGAATCAGCGTCTCCTGCCGCCGCCCCGCCAATCGCCCCCGCTGCCGCAAACCCGCCACCGTTCCCATCGCCACATTCAGCATCCACGCCGCCTGCCGCGTCGTCAGCCACTCTCCGAAATACCGCTCCCACTCCGACAGATCGCCGACATCCACCCGTCCCCCGACCGGCAAAACCGCCCGCGACCGAAACCGCGTCACCAGCGCCCGCTTCGGCTCCACGCGCTCCGCCAGCCTTTCCGCCTTCGCCTCCCGTTCCCCTTCCCGCGCCGCCGCCAATTCCGCCACCTCCGCCGCCAGAAACCAATGCCCCCGACCCGCGCCCCGCGTCACCGCATACACCGTCAGCATCCCCCGTTGCGCCAGCCGCGACACCCGCATCCGGCACACCCCCAGCATTCGCGCCGCTTCCGCCCCCCGCACCGTCTCGCCCGGCGCGTCTTCCCGCCGCGCCAGCCGCAGACCCGCCGCCCCGCGCGCCCGGTTCTCCGTCCGCCGCGCCCGGTTCGGCTCCCGCGCCAGCGCCTCCACCGCCTCGACCCGAAAATATCCCCGCCGCCCCCAGACCGTCCGCGTCAACTTTCCCGCGTCCGTCAGGTTATGCACCGTCTTCACGCACAAC
Organism: Chthonomonadales bacterium; assembly: GCA_038230115.1. Classification (GTDB taxonomy): domain Bacteria; phylum Armatimonadota; class Chthonomonadetes; order Chthonomonadales; family Chthonomonadaceae; genus JBBRNU01. Next base: position 7,023 of record JBBRNU010000215.1, read on the forward strand.
CCCAGAATCCGCGCCGCCGTTCGCGTCGTCACCCAGCCCGCTTCCTCCGGTTGGCCCCGCCGCCGCGCCGCCCTCGGCTTCACCGCCCGCCCCGCCCGCTTCTGTTCCCGCTCCCGGCGCAGCGCCTCCACCGCCGTCGCCGCCACAAACCAGCCCG
>JBBRNU010000216.1:0-7177 GCA_038230115.1 Chthonomonadales bacterium
AGGCAGGGGAAAAGACCTGTCCGGCAAAACCGGCAGGCGCAGCGCGGCCATCAGGAGACACACGGCGAACAAGGCGACCAGGCCAAGCAGCCAGACCGAAGCTCGAAAACCGCGTGCCGTGCGCTTGTAGAATGTCATGAGCAGCCTCCAAAACTTGGCGGGCAACCAAAAACAACTCTGCTTTACACAACGGTTTGGAAGGGTTTCGCCAGAGAACTACCGGGGAATCATCGGGAAGTGACCCGGTAAGTTTTCTAGTTTCGGTCGCTGCGAGGTAAATCTTTAGGTCATTTTGCGGGCTTTCCCCTTTTTATTTGCGGCAAATCAAATTTTTATTTGCGGCAAATCAAATTTTTATTTGCGGCAAATCAAATTTTTGTTGGCGGCAACGCAATCATTCGTCGGATGCACGATGTGGCGTTCAATCCAGCAGCAGAACCGTGACGGTTTCGCCCGCGCGGACGCCGACCGATTCTTCGGGGAGGACGAGCAGGGAGTTGGCGAGGGTGAGCGAGCGCAGGATGCCAGAGCCTTGCGCGCCCGTCGGACGGGTCTCGAAGGCGAACCCGTTCTGCGTCGTAAACGCGCGCACGTATTCGCGGCGACCGGGCGCGTGCGGAATGTCCGTCGTCGCCAGGGCCGCGACCTGACGCCGGGCCAGTTGGTCTGCGGGCCGTCCGGCCATGCGCCAGAGCGCGGGCCGCGCGAACAGCTCGAACGTGACCAGGGCCGAAACCGGATTGCCGGGCAGACCGAAGAACAGCGTGTCGCCGATCCGACCGAACGCGAGCGGCTTGCCCGGCTTCATCGCCACCTTCCATAGCGCCAAAGTCCCCAGCGCTTCGAGGGCGGGCCGGACGAAATCGCGGTCGCCCATCGAAACGCCGCCCGCCGTGACAATCGCGTCGGGCGGGCCGTTCGGATGGGCCGCATCGGTCAAGGCGCGCAGGGCCGCTTGGGTCGCCTCGAAGTCGTCGGGCAAGTGCGTCAGGGAGTGAACGACCGCCCCGGTTTCGCGCACAATCGCAGCCAGAGCGTAGCGGTTGCTGTTGCGAATCTTGCCGGGCGGGGGCGTTTCCCCTGCCACGATTTCGACTACCTCGTCGCCGGTCGAGAGAATGGCGACGCGGGGCGGGCGAATCGTCGGCACAACCGCGCGCCCCATCGTCGCCAGCATCGCGATTTCCGCCGCGCGTATCAGCGTTCCCGCGCGCAGGACGACGGTTCCCTGTGTCACGTCCTCGCCGATGCGCCGCACGTGCTGTTCCGGGCGGGCCGCCTCCAGAATGGCGACCGTTTCTCCCGCTTCCTGCCGCGTGTCCTCGATCATGACGACGGCATCCGCGCCGGGCGGGACCATCGCGCCGGTCATAATGCGGACGGCGGTTCGGGGTTCCAGCGCGGGCGGATTCGCGCCGCCCGCGTTGCTGTCGCCGCGCGTCGGCAGGCGAACCGGGGTCGCTAAAGTCGCGCCCTCTGTGTCCGTAGCCCGCACCGCGTAGCCATCCACCGCGCTGTTGTCGAAGGGCGGCATATGGATGTCGGCCTGCACGTCTTCGGCCAGAACGCGCCCCAGCGACTCCAACAGCGCGACCGTCTCGACCTGCCCGACGCGCACCGCCTGCAGAATTGTCGCCAGCGTCTCTTCCACCGTATGCATGTCTCTCTTCGCTCCTTCTTTCCTGTAATTGTAACTGCCTCCAATGCGCGCTTGCTTGTCTGGCGCACAGGCAGAGGAAGGGCATTCTTTCCCGTTCGCCTCCTGCGCTCACAAGGTAAGCCGCTTCGCGTTCGCTTGCCTTCGGGCGGAATTGGCGCTACAATGTCCTTAACAAAACGATAACATTTCCCATGAAACACATTCGCCTTCCGCTCGCCAAAACCCTGTTGACCCTCTTGCTTACGCTCGGCGCGCTCAGTCTGGCCGTCGGCGCGTTTTCCTGGCATTGGCGCGGCTTCACGCTCGTCGAATGGTGGCGCGAAACGCAGTCCGGGCTGGTTCTGAGTCAGGCCCGGACGCGCGCCAAGGTTATTGCGCTCACCTTCGACGACGGCCCCGATCCGGCCCTGACGCCGCGCGTTCTGGCAATACTACGCCGCTACCGCGTTCACGCCACTTTTTTCGAGGAAGGCCAGCGCGTTGCGGCTTGTCCCGGCCTCGCCCGCGCGGTCGTGGCCGACGGTCACGGCATCGGCAACCACACGCTCACGCATCCTTATCTGACACGCCGCAGCCGGGCGCAAATTCAGCGCGAAATCGAAGGCTGCGACGCGCGTCTGGCAGACGTTCTGCGTTTGCGAACGCATCTGTTTCGCCCGCCGCGCGGCCAGTGGAACCCGACGATTTTCCGCGAGGCCCGGCACGATGGCGACCGCATTATTCTCTGGACGGTAGCGCTGGAGCATCATGAGGCGCGCACGCCGCGCGCGATGGCTCTGCGCGCCCTGCGCCTGATTCAGCCCGGCGGCATTGTACTGCTGCATGATGGCGGCCCGCCTTCCCGCGAGGCCACCCTCAAGGCGCTGCCCCTGCTGCTGGACGGCCTGCGGGCGCGCGGCTATCGCTGCGTCACCGTCCCGGAACTGCTGCACATTCCCGGCAACGACCGCCTGCCCGCCCGAAGCGCTGCCGACCCCGCCCGCGCCTGATTGAAAAGTCGAAAGAAGGAAGAAGGAAAGAAAACGCGATGCCGCTGTACGCCGGGGTCTGCGAGACCGACATTACGCCGCCTGTCGGCCTGGCGATGGGCGGGTATTCGGCGCGCGAAGCGCCCGCGCGCGGCGTCCATGACCCGCTTTTCGCCCGCGCCCTCGTGCTGGAAGACGGCCTGACGCGGCTGGCGCTCGTTGTGGCGGATTGGATCGGGCTGAACGTTGAGGATGCCGACCGCATCCGCGACGCGATCGCCGCGCAGATCGGAACCGCGCGGCGGGCTGTTCTCTTGCAATGCACGCATACGCACGCCGGGCCTTGCGTGCAGGCCGGAGCGCGCGAAACCGGGCCGCGCGACCCGGCGTATCTCGACGTGATGACGCGCAAGCTGATCGGAGCCGCGCGGCAGGCCGCCGATGATTTGCAGCCCGCGACCCTGACCTATGGCGAGGCGACCGCGCAAATCGGCGTGAACCGGCGACAGACGCAGCCCGATGGCGCAACGGTCATCGGAGCGGATTACGGCGGGCCGGTCGCGCCGCTCGTGCAGACGCTGTGCGTGAACGGGGCGGACGGGCGCACCTTCGCGCTCTTGTTCGCGCACGCCTGCCACCCGACCACGCTGGAAGCCGCCAATCTGTATTTTTCCGCCGATTGGCCGGGCGCGGCGGTCGCGCATTTGAAGGCGCGGTTTTTGGGCGAGTCGGCGCAAGCCGGCATCGTCGAAACCGCGACGCCAATTTTTTTGCAGGCGTGCGGCGGCGACATCAATCCCTATCGGCGCGGAACCTGGGAAGCCGTTGGCGCGAATGGCCGCGAGATCGCCGACGCCGCTCACGCCGCCCGGTGGAACGCGCACGGGCGGCTTGCGGAACGCCTGGACGCCTGCGAAATCACGCTCGACCTGCCCGTCCTGCCCTTCACGCCCCGCGCCCCGGCCCCGCGCGCCTCCAATTCCGATCCGACGCTCGCGCTGCCTTCCTCCGCTTCCCTTTCGCCTTCCGCGACGCAGCCCTTCGTCATCCAAAAACTGACGCTGGGCGGCGTGACGATTCTGGGCTTTCCCGCCGAGATGTTCGTACAGTATCAGCTCGATTTCGCCGCGCAGTCGCCCGCGCCCGTTCTCGCGCTGGGCGGCGCCAACGGCTGTCTGAATTACGTGCCGACGTCTGCCGAATACGCGCGCGGCGGCTACGAAATCAACGAGGCCTGCCATTATTACGGCAGGCCAATGTTCGCGCCCGCCTGTGAAGCCCTCGTGCGCCGCGCCGTCTACCGCCTGCTCGAACTGTCCGCCCCGGACGAAACGCCCTACCCGCTCCAAACCGGACGTCCGCGCCCCTGAAAATGGAAACGACAAGCATGAAGACCGCGCCGCTTATTTCTGATCCCGCTTCCGATTGGGCGGAGGCTCTGCCCCTCCTGTCGCCCGCGACGCAGGCGCTGGTTCGGCGGAACGAGCCATTAAGTCGCTACGCCAGCCTGCGCGTGGGCGGGCCTGCGGATTATTTCCTCAATGTCACGGAGTTGGATACGCTGGCCGAAGTCGCCGCCCTCGCGCAGCGACAGCATCTGCCCTATTTTCTGCTGGGCGGCGGCAGCAACCTGTGTATCGCCGACGGGGGCCTGCGCGGTCTGGTGGTGCGGAACGCCTGCGACCGGGCCGAAATCGGAACGACGACGCGGGCCGATTGCGGCCACAATTTTATGCACCTGTTCTTCCGGGCGATGCAGGCGGGCCTGTCCGGGCTGGAATTCGCGGTCGGCATTCCCGGCACGGTCGGCGGCGCGCTCGTCTCGAACGCCGGAGCGTATCGCGCCAACATCTGCGACCTGGCGCAAAGCGTCGAGGTCGTGGAAAACGGCGAGCGCAAGTGGGTGGACCCGGCCTGGATGGAATTTTCGTATCGCGACAGCCGCCTGCGCCGCGACAGCCTGCGCCCCGCCGCCCTGCTTGCGGTCACGCTGCGCCTGTCGCCCGCGCCCAAGCCGGAAATCCGCCGCCGCGCCAAAGACCTGCAATGGCAGCGTATTCTAAAGCAGCCCTGGGAACCTTCGGCGGGCAGCTGGTTCAAGAACGTCAATGATCGGGCGCTGGCCGAAAGTCTGCCGGGCCTGCCTGTCCCGCTGAAGGCGGCAGGCGTGGTTCCCGCCGCCTTCTTGTCGGAAGCCTGCGGGTGCAAGGGGCTGCGCGTCGGGCAGGCGGCCATCTCGCCCCGCCACGCCAATTTCATCGTCAATCTGGGCGGCGCGACCGCTGCCGACCTGCGCGCGGTCGCCGATTTAATGGCCGCGCGTGTTTTGGAGCGCTTCGGCGTCGCGTTGGAAGCGGAAGTGTTGTGCGTGGGCGCGGCCTGAACGCAGCGTTGTGTTTCCGCTTCGGAAAGCCGAAAAGAGATTTTGGGCGCGCGGCGTTGGCGGACGAACGATGACTTTCGGCAAAAAGATTCGCGGCTGGGCAGGAATCCGGCGCGCGGCGCAGAATTTCCCCCTACGCTGCAAACGAATCGGCGCTTTCTGCGTTACTAAAGCAACGCCGCCGCGTCTCATTTGGCGTCTGCCCCCCGCCGCGTGACAGGCAATCGCTGGGAAGGATTGCCTGCCTGCCAGCCACTTCCCGGTAACTTTCGAGGAGGTTGACGGATGAAATTGAGCCTTCGCTTCACGAACTCAGGATTGATCTCGGTTGTCGGTCTGATTGTCGCCCTGCTCGTCCTCATGGACATTAACGCCCATCGCGCCGCAAACCCGACGCTGACCGCCGCGCCCGCCAACACGGTGGATCGCGTCGTGACCAAAGAGTTTTGTCTGGTGGACGACAGCGGCAAAACGCGCGCCCGCATCGCAATGAGCGATTACGACGCTCCCGCTCTGCAACTGTTCGACCGGCAGGGCCAGCAGCGCGCCATCCTGCGCCTGAACCGAGATGACGTGCCGAGCCTGCGGCTCTTCGACGCCAACGGCAAAGTGCGCTCCGTCACCGGCTTCAACCTCAACACGATGGAGCCGAGCCTGGTCTTCTTCGACCCGGACGGACGCGGCGCACTCGCCAGCAGCAGCGAATACGGCGCGAGCGGCATGGGGCTGACCTTCTGCGACGAAGACTTGCTTTATAACGACGGGACGTCGCCGCGTTACATACAAGTGGACACCATGCCCCTGCCGCTTCGCTAATACGGTTAACCGGACCTGTTTCAGAATCGGAGCCGCTTTCGTTTCTCGCGGCAGCCCTTCCGTTACAGGTTCGATCCTCATTAAAAAGCGCGCCCGGCTTCTGCATTCGCAGAGACCGCGCGCGCTCTTCTTTTGTCGAGCGACTGTTACGGACGCAGAAGATTACAACTTGTTTCCGTCCTGAACGCCAGCATTCGACTTGCGCCCTGGCAGCCATTGCGGGAGCGTGCGCCAGAGTTTGCCGTAGCCGCCCAGCGTTTCGCCAATCTGCGCCCAGGAGCGCTGCGCGGCGGCCAGGCCGAGCCGGGCGAGCGGTTCCAGCAGCAGGGTCGCAAGCGTCAGCATCGTGGCCGCGCCGGTTCCAAAATGCTTGTAGCCGTAGAGAATCCGCGCGCGGAGCGAATAAAACAGGCGCGTCGCCTTGATCTGATCGGTCGTGCCGCAGCCTTTGTGAACGGCCTGCGCGTCGGCCAGAAACACGCTCGCATGTCCCCGCCGCCGCGCGCGAAGCGCGAAATCCACCTCCTCGAAGTACACGAAAAACCGCTCGTCGAAGCCACCCAGTTCCGCGAACAGCGCGCGGCGGGTCAGAAAGAACGCGCCGATGACCTGGTCTACAGCGCGCGTTTCGCGATGATCCCATTCGTGCATCGTCTGGCCCGGAAACCGCGCGGGCCAGATTTTGTCCAGCGCCAGCATCTTCGTGTAAAAGTGGGCGGGCCGGGGAAAGCGGGCGCACGAGCGGCTGATTGCGCCCGTCTCGTCCAGCAGTTGGATACCGACGATGCCGACGGTCTGGTTCGCCGAGGCTTCCAGATACGCGAGGGGGCGGGCGAGAGAATTAGCCTGAAGGCGCATATCCGGGTTCAGGAACAGCAGGTAATCCGCCGCGCTGTCCGCCGCGCCCTGATTGCAGCCAGCGGCGAAGCCCCGATTGGTCGGATTGCGAACGATGACGAGCGGCAGGTTGGGGAAAGCCAGATTGTTGGCGGAACCGTCCGTCGAGGCGTTGTCCACGACCACGACGCGGCGCAGGACAAACGCGGGGCTTTCGGCGGCGGACAGCGAGCGCAGACATTCCGACAGCAGCGCGCCCGCATTCCAATTTACGATCACGATGTCGAGCGAGGCTGCCATGCGCCCGGTTTCCTTTCCGGCCCCGCCGCGTGCGCTCCGTTCAATTCCAGCCCCGGTTCTGCGAATGGCGCGGATTCCGGCTCGGCAATTTGCGCGTCCGGCGCTGGAGTTCGGCGGCTCTCGGCGCATTGCAGCAGCCAGAGATTGATGACCGCGACCGGCAGAAAAATCACCCAGAGCGAGTCGTACATTTCCAGATACGGGTTGGTGGCG
>JBBRNU010000217.1:0-7153 GCA_038230115.1 Chthonomonadales bacterium
CAGAATGCCGACGCGGAGCGGATGTCCCAGCGCCTTCCACTGTTCGTTAGTCGTGATTTCAAACTGTTCGCGCACACGCTCCTCTTTTCTCCCAATCATGCCTCTCAGTCGCATATATTTTTGTATGTCGCCATATGATACTATGGAATAGTGGCAAATGTCAAGCCCGCCATATTTTTTTATGGCGGGCTTGCTTACCTCACGCTTCTTCGCGTTGACGAGAACGCGCTACATCGAATTGATCTCGCGGACGGGGCCGCTGGCTCCGCGCGGCGGGGCGGGGCGAGTTTCGAGCGGGCGCGTGTACAGCGGCGACAGCGCGCCGGGCGGGGTCAGGCGCAGCAGCGTGTCGCCGCGCCAGACGCCGGAATAGCGCGTTCCGTCCTGCTCGTACAGCTGCGCGCGTTCCTGAAGCGGCCATTGTATCGTGACCAGGTCGCCGTTTTGCAGGCATTCCAGCCAGGCGTAGCCGTTTCGCAGGACTTCGTGGCGCGGGCGGGCATGGTTGATCGAAACGTCAATCTGGTCTTCCGTCAGGTCGGACGGCACGCGCACGGCCAGAACGCCCCGCGTCTTCATCAGGATTTCCAGACGCCCTTCCTGCGGAACGTGCGAAGTCACCTCGCACCAGCGTGTGTCGCGCGAGAAGTGCAGGTTGACCTTGACCGCCTCTTCGGAGTGCGTGACCGCCGAATGCCACAGGTCGTATAGGGCGCGGGTTCCGGCCCCGGTGCAGCGCAGCATCAGGCGCGGGTTCATCGGGTCAATCGCGTCGTTGACCCGGCTCCAGCTCGCGAAGGCTCCGACCGCGCGCCCGCAAATGTCGTCGGTCGAGACGCCGGACGCCGGATGACTGCCGCACCAGAGTTCCGAACAGAAGGCGGCGTCCACGCGGTTTTGCACCCAGTCGAAATGCAATAATTGGCTTTCCAGCAGATGGTTGCGCCCGTAGCGCTCGGCGTGGGCGAGGTAGGCGGGATCGCGGTGGAGGCCGAGCAGGAGGGCGATTTCGATCATGTCGGTCGTCGCGCAGGCGTCGCCCTGCCACCGGTCGCTGCCCGACGTGCGCCAGGGGAAAAAGCCGAAGTCGGTTCCCCACTCGCAGGAATGGTCGTAGGCGTTTTTCGCCCAGGTAATCAGGTCATCCTTGCCGGTCAGCAGGCCGTATTTCAGCGCGCCCAGAATGAAGCCGGTGCTGCTATGCAGGTAGCTGGCGGCGTGGTCGCCGAACCTGCCGCTCATCTGGAACGCGCCGGACTTTTCGCGCAGATAGCGGATCAGCCCGCCTGCCAGCGTCAGCGCCTCGTCGTTCCCGGCGGCTCCGGCGAACCGGCATAATGGATAGACCAACTGCGCGCCAATCAGAATATCCATTGCGCGCGGGGTCGGCGGCTGGCGGTTGGCCCAGCCGTCGGGCGGCAGGGTCGAGCCGGGATACCAGCACATGTCGCCCTGCCAGACGGCGTGCCGATTGAGTGCGTGAACCAGACGCTCGGCGCGATGCAGGGCGTCCCGGTCGTCGAGGGCCAGATAGCGCGTCGTCCAGGCCATGAGCGCGCCGCGCGGCGACCATTCGATTTCCTGCACCGGCGCGGCTCCCGTCCAGGGCGCGGGCGGCAGGGCGATCAGGCCGTCTTCCTGCTGGCAGTCGCGCAGAAGTTGGGCGAAAGCGTCGTCGCTGGCGTCGGGTTTGGTTCCGGTCATGCTGCGCGCGAGGGTGAGCGCGTCGAGCAGCCGCCCGGCGCTGTCGGCGTAGTCCCAGGGCGCGTGCAAGGCGATGGGCGGGTCAGTGTGAAATTCGGCGTAGGAAAACGGCTGACCGCCGCGTTCCGGGTTGGTCAGGCCAGTGCAGCCCTCGGTCGCGAGTTCGGCGCGGGCGGCAAGATCGAAGGGGCAGGCGCGAATCGCTTCCAGGGCGGCGGAACAAGAGGCGGAGGCAGTGGAAAGGGTCTCGGTGGACATGGCAAATCTCCCAATGTCGCAGGCGCGTGACACGACAACGCGCTCATTATAAAGGGTTACGGCATTCGGGTCAAGCGGTTTTATAAAATCTTTTTAATTTTCCAAATTTTTGCATTTAATCTCTATTGGCCCTGCGGTTCGCTTGTGGGCGGAACGGGCCTCCCCGCCCGCGCGTCGGGTCAGCAGGCTTCAGGAACGCAGCGAGGCATGTACCCCGACTTCGCCGAGGCGCGCGTCGCTTGCCCCGCCCGGAAATCGCCCTCACAACGCGAGCCGTTTCCCAATATTTTCAATAGACAAGGGGCGGCGAGTATGCTAAAATGGCGCGGCGCGGTCAGAACGCCTGCGCCGATCTTCACGAAAGGCTTGCCGTAATTTTTTCGCCATGCTGTTATTTTCCCGTTTCAATCTTCGCCGCGACGGAGCTAAAGCCCGTTCGCTTCCGATTAGCGCTTCCTGCCCCCGACAACATGCCGCCCGCTCAGGCTTCGGGTTGGCCGCGCCATTGCTGCTCGTAACGTCACTGCCGCTTCTGTCCGGCTGTCACGGCGGCGGGGGTAGCGCGTCTTCGCCGCCGGTAAAACCTGCCGCGACCGCAAGCGCGCTGCGTCCTGCCCCCCCGCCCGCCCTTGCGCCACTCCCGCCCGGCGGCGTTCGCGGCATTTATCTGACCGGGTGGACGGCGGGCCACGCGCGCCACATGGCCGGCCTGCTGGCTCTCGTGGACCGCACCGAAATCAACGCGATGGTGATTGACGTCAAAGACGACGGCGAGGTCAGCTACGGCGTGGACGTGCCGCTCGTAAAGGAGATGGGCGTCAATCGCAAGATGTTCAAGGTAGACGCGCTGATGACGACCCTGAACGCGCATCATATTTTTCCGATTGCGCGTATCGCCTGTATGCGCGACACGCCGCTCGCCGAGGCGCATCCCGAAATGGCCGTGCATGACCCGAACGGCAAAGTCTGGCACGACAAAACGCATCACGCCTGGCTGAATCCGTACAACCGGGCCGTCTGGGATTACAACGTGGCGGTCGCGCTCGACGCCATCAAGCACGGTTTCAAGGAAGTGCAGTTCGATTACGTGCGGTTTCCGAGCGAGGGCAAAGTTTCCACGCTGGTCTATCCCGGCAAACCCAAAAACGCGCTGCGCGAAGACCAGATCGTGGCTTTCATGAAATACGCGCACGAGAAAATTCGGGCGCAGGGCGCGTGGTTTTCCGCCGACGTGTTCGGGCTGACCTCGCTGGTCAAGAACGACGAGGGCATCGGACAGCGCTTCATCAAGGTTGTGCAGAACGTGGATTATCTCTGCCCGATGGTGTATCCGTCGCACTACGCGCGCGGCGAATACCACATCCCGAACCCGAACGTCGCGCCGTACCAGATTTTGCACCTGTCGCTGGGCGACGCGAAAAAGCGGCTGAAGGCCGCGCCGAACTGTCATCTGCGCCCCTGGCTGCAGGCGTTTTCGCTGTACGGCGTGCATTACGGCCCCGCGCAGCTGGCGGCGCAGTTGCGGGCCGCGCGCGAACTCGGCATCCACGAATATTTGCTCTGGAACGCCGGATGCAATTACGCGCCCGTCGAAGCCGCGCTCGCGACCGAAAAAACCGTTCCGCCGCGCGCCCTCGCCGGCCCGCCCAAAAATCCGCTCGAAACGGCGGGCGCAGCGGACGCCGGTTCGTCCAAGCCCGCAAAAACCGCGCCCTCTACCGACTTACAATCTACAAACCCGCCACCCACCGATACGAACCATACGAAGGAGACTCGCAAACTATGAAAATCGGAATTTTTACGGCCCTGTTCCACGACCGGCCCATCGAAGAGGCGCTTGACTTCATCGCGGGCGCGGGCATTCAGGCGGATGAGTTCGGCGGCGGGGCTTATCCCGGCCAGCGGCATCTGGACGATCTGGGCGGGATTGAAGCCCTGATCAACGACGAGGGCAAGCGCAAACAACTGCTGCACATGACAGAGAGCCGGGGGCTGGAAATCACCGCGCTTTCCGTGCATGGCAACCCGATTCACCCGAACAAGGCCATCGCGCAGGAGCATCACAAGGCGTTTCACGACGCCGTGCTGCTGGCCGAAAAACTCGGTGTGGGCGTGGTCAATGGCTTCAGCGGCTGCCCGTCCGGGCCGGGCGGCCAGAACCCGAACTGGGTCACCTGCCCCTGGCCCGACGAGTTCCGCGACATCTTGAATTACCAGTGGAACGAGGTCGCGATCCCCTACTGGAAGGAACAGAACGCCTTTTTGCAGCAGCACAACGTGAAATTCGCGATTGAGGCGCATCCCGGCTTCATCGTGTACAACCCGGAGACGGTCGTCAAACTGCGCGGGGCGGCGGGCGAGCAGATTGGCTGCAATTTCGATCCGTCGCACTTCTGGTGGCAGGGCATTGACCCCTTAGCGGCGATCCGCTCGCTCGGCCCGCAAAACGCGATTTTCCACGTTCACGCCAAAGACACGCGCATTGACCCGACTAACAGCGGCGTCAACGGCAACCTGGACGTGAAGTCGTATGGCGAGATCAGCGCGCGGAGCTGGGTGTTCCGCTCGGTGGGCTACGGGCATGATCAGGGCTGGTGGAACGATTTCGTGACGACGCTGAGGATGGTTGGTTACGACTGGGTGTTGTCCATCGAGCATGAGGACGGGATGATGAGTACGAAGGAGGGGCTGACGAAAGCCCTGCAAACGCTGGAAATCGCCGTCGTCAAAGAGAAACCCGGCGCGATGTTCTGGGCGAAAGAATAGCCTCCTTCCGCTTGCGGCGCGTTTAGGAAGCGAATCAGGCCGAAGTTAGAAATTGTTTCCACTCCGGCCTGATTCATCCCGTATAATAAGCAAAGCGGAACGAAAGCGAGGAGGAAAGCCCATGAGTACGGAATTGAAAGACCTGCTTTTGCAGCAAATAGACAGCCTGCCGGAAGCGGCGCAGAAACAGCTTTTGCATTACGCTTACTCTCTGCCCTCCGAAGCGCCGCAGGGTAAATCGGGGGCGGACCTGGTTCGTTTTTTCGCGGAAAACCCACTGACAGAAGAGGACTATCAAGCGTTTCAGGAAGCCATCAAAGATTGCGAGAGGGTTGACGTCAGTGAATGGTGAACGTATACTGGATACCAACCTTATTGTCGCGGCTTGGAATGGCGACCACGATGCTAACGCCGTAATTGTAAACGCCTTTCGCCCGCTCGTTCCAAGTATCGTGATCGGCGAATTGTACTATGGCGCTTACAAATCAGGGCGCGTCACAGAAAATGTGACGCAGGTGGAACGTTTTGCAGAAACGGCCATCGTTATTGCCTGCAATGCAGCGACGGCAAAATATTATGGCATTATCAAGCAGGAACTGCGGGCAAAAGGCAAACCGATCCCCGAAAACGACATTTGGATCGCCGCCCTCACGTTGCAACACAACTTGACGCTGGTGACGCGGGACGCGCATTTCGAGCAAGTAAACGGGCTGAAACTTGAAACGTGGTAGGACGGCATGAATTTCGACGACGCCCTGCAGTACATGGAGGGCCTGCTGCGCTTCGGGTGGAAACTGGGCAACGCGCGCTTCGAGGCGCTGTGCGCGCGGCTGGGCGACCCGCAAACCCGGTATGCCGTTGTTCACGTCGCGGGAACCAAAGGCAAAGGCTCGACCACCGCGCTGGCAGCAGCTGTCTTGCAGGCGGCGGGGTCTTCGGTCGGGGCTTACTTCTCGCCCTATGTGTATGACGTGCGCGAGCGCGTGCAGGTCAATGGCGCGCTGATTTCACGCGAGGACTTCGCCCGCCTGGTCACGGAAATTCGCCCGCACATCGAAGCCCTCGCCGCAACTGATCTGGGCCAGACGACCGAATTTGAACTCAAGACCGCCCTCGCCTTTCGCTATTTCGCCGAGCGTCGCGTAGATTTCGCCAGCGTCGAAGTCGGCATCGGCGGCAGGCTGGACGCCACCAACATCGTTCAGCCCGCCGTGACCGTCATCACCAATATCGGGCTGGATCATACCACTATTCTGGGCGACACCCATGCCTTGATCGCGGCGGAAAAGGCGGGCATCCTCAAGGCGGGCGTTCCCTGCTTCACCGCGACCGAGCATCCCGACGCCCTGGAAGTAATCGCCCGGATCGCCCGCGAGCGCGACGTTCCCCTGACGCTCGTGCGGCGCGGCGACGCTTCCAAACCCACCGGCGACCCGACCCGCGTGTTCTGGGCGACCGATGCCAACGCCGCCGACAGCGAAAATACCGACAGCGAACACGACGCGCCGGTTACGATTGCCACCCCGACGCGCGTTTACGCCGATCTGCCGCTGCGAATGGGCGGCATTTATCAGCGGGCCAATGCCGCCTGCGCGCTAAGCGCGGTCGAGGCGGCGCTGGACGCGCGCGGACAGGCATTGCCCATCGAAGCCGTCCGCCGCGCGCTCGCCGAAACCGCCCTGCCCGGTCGCCTGACCGTGGTTCCGCTCGCCGACGGCCCGCTCGTCGTCCTCGATGGCGCGCACAACGCTCTGGCCGCGCAGGCGCTGGCCGGGCCGCTCGGCGCGCTGAAACGAAAACACCGCATCAACCGCCTGCTCCTCGTCATCGGCATGGTGGGCGGGCATGAGCCGTCGGGCGTCCTGAGCGCTCTCGCCCCCGGAGCCGCGCGCATCTACTGCTGTCAGCCCGATTGGAAACGCGCCCTGCCTGTCGAAATTCTGGCGGAAGCGGCCCGCGCCTTTACTCCCGATGTCAAGATGATTCCTTCTGTGCCGGAAGCGGTCAAGACGGCCCTGCGCGCGGCCCGGCCCGACGACCTGGTCTTGATTACCGGCTCGTTTTACACGGTGGGCGAAGCGCCGGTCGCGCAGTTGGCGGCCTGGGCGCGCGGCGAATGACGCAAAGATAAAAAGGAAAACAGAAGCGTGAGGAAAACGACAATGCGGCGACAAAGTGGCAGGGGCAGGCGCGCGGGGAATTTCGCGGGCGCGGGTCTGGCGGGATTTGTTCTTGGCGGCGCGCTGGCCCTGACCGCTGGAACGCCGGGCCGCGCGCAGGATACGGCAGGCAAACCCGCGCCGCCTATCGTACAAAGCGGTCAAAGCGACCTGCAAGACCAGGTTTCGCGCGCCGCCGTCGCCGCCGGGGAGCCGCCCCTGCAGGTCATTCTCGACGGGCAGGGCTACGCCATCAATACGGTAAC
>JBBRNU010000218.1:0-7132 GCA_038230115.1 Chthonomonadales bacterium
CCAAATCATCTTCGGAGGGCGGTCGGTTTTCCTGGCCGGAAATCGTGCTGGCTCCATAAGGCGTTCCGGCGCGGAACAGAACCGGATCGGCATAGCCCAGCGGCACAATAATAAGGCCCAGATGGGCCATGAAATTGTACATCGAAATGATGGTGCTTTCGTTGCCGCCGTGCGTGGAGGAGGTCGAGCAAAATCCGCCGCCCGCTTTGCCGACCAGTTTGCCCTGGAACCACAGCCCGCCCAAACTATCCACGAAGGCTTTGAGTTCGGAAGAAACATTGCCAAAACGGGTCGGGGTTCCGAAAATCAGGGCGTCGGCCCATTCCGCGTCGGCTTCGGTCGGAGCTTCGTATTGCGCGACCATGCGGTCGCGGTTGGCGGCCCAGCCGGGGACTTGCTGGATAATGGCTTCCGGGACGATTTCGCGGGCGCGGCGCAGGCGCACGTCGGCCCCTTCGGAACGCGCGCCCTCCGCGACGGCCTGTGCGAGCGCCTCGGTGGAACCGTTGCGCGAATAAAAGGCGATGAGAACGTTGACTGAACCGGGCATAGGTGGGTTTCCTTTCAGATGCAGAGGGCAATTTGCGTTGATGATGCGAGTGTAAGACGGTGAAGGCGGTGAAAAAAGGCGGGCGTCAGGCGCGCGGCGCGAGAGTCTGCGGGGCGTCGCCAGGAACGGGCCGAGCGGCGGGTCGCAGGAAATAATAGAGCGAGTAGGGGCCGGCGCCCGCAATCAGAATGGCGATGGCGACCAGCAATTGGGTCAAGGGGTACTCGTAGCCGCCCTTGGTGACGTCGAAGCCTTTAGGCAGATGCACCAGGAAAATCGCGCCGAGCATGATGGGAATGATTCCGGCGGCTCCCAATCGGGCCAGTACGCCGGTCAGCATCGCCAATCCGCCGCCGAACTGCCCCAGCCCGACGAGGAAGGCGAGCGGAAGCGGCAGGTGCGCGTACTGCGCGAAGCTTTGCAGGCCCGGCCCGCCGAAAGCGCCGAAGAGAATGGCGGCCCCGTGATAGAGGAACGCCGACGCGGAGGCCAGGCGAACGACGAGCAGGGCCAGACCAGTGCGTTTGTGTTCCGTTGTCAGCGCGGTTTGCATGATAGGTTTTCCTTTCGTGGTTTACGTCTTTCCAGATTAAATATTGCGGAATCGCGAAAAATCGCGCGCAGGATCAGGTTTGGAACGCGAAGCGCGGAAGAAAGAAGGAAGGCGGGAACGCCGACCGGCGCGCGTCATTCCTCCGCGACGTTCGTTTCCCTGGCCTTGTTTTTGTCGCGCGGCGGCTTCGGCGGCTTTTGCGAGGAATGCAGGGCTTTGGCGGCCAGTCCCATCTTTTTGAGGAGGGCGGCGGCCTGCTCCTGCTCGTCCGCGCTCAGACCGGCCAGCGCCTCACGGATACGCGCGGCGTGGGCCGGAAAAATGGCGGCGATTTTGCGGCGTCCGGCTTCGGTCAGATCGGCATACAGCGCGCGGCGGTCGGAGGGGCAGGGAACGCGCCGCGCCAGCCCTTTTTTCTCCAGTTGGTCAATGACGTGGGTCATGCTGCCGGTCGTGAGCAGCACCCGCTCGGCAAGCGCGCCGAGAAGGGTTGGGCCTTTGTGGTACAGCAGTTCCAGCACGGCGAACTCGCTCAGTTTCAGGTCGTGGCGCAGAATGTCTTCGCGCGTAATCTCGCCCACGCTGTCCAGACTGCGCGCGAGGATGACAAACAAGCGCAGGGCGCGCTGCGTATCGGCATCGAATTTTGATTCGGACATGGCTCGTCTCGCCGTCAAATAGTTAGAAGTCAAGATACTTGTTGTCAAGCAAATTTACGCCGCGGCGTTGCCATTGGTTCCCTCGGACGGAGCCTGACGAAAAAATTTCCGTTGGGAACGCATTCAAAAACCGTTTGTTAAAACAAATTAATCCGTCGGGACGCCATTTGGTTGGACGATTGCGCCCGTTCAGGGCGTATTAAAGGGAATCAGCGGCGCAGCCAGGTCAATTTCCGGCCCGCTGGTTTACCGTTTCATGCGCCCTACGTTTCCCTGCCAGGAAGGATCGCTAATCGTTTATGGCCGACCCGCATTGTATTGATCGTATGGAATGTATGCAAGAGGTAAACGCTCTGAAGTCCGAACGCCGGGCCTTCACGCTCATCGAATTGCTAGTCGTTATCGCAATTATCGCTATTCTTGCGGCCATCCTGTTTCCGGTGTTCGCGCAGGCGCGGGAAAAAGCGCGGCAGACCTCCTGCTTATCCAATATGAAGCAAATCGGGACGGCGGCGCTGATGTACGCGCAGGATTACGACGAGCGGACGCCGCGCAACTGGTACGGCCCGCTCGACACCGGCCCGGAGGCGACGACGGCTCCTGGCGACGCGCCAGAACGCTACAAATGGATGGACGCTTTGCAGCCGTATGTCAAGAGCGCGCAGATTTTCACCTGCCCGAGCGCGAGTAATCTGCCCTACATTCCCCGCACGGCGCTGAAGCCCGGCGAGACCACGCGCAAATACGGCTCGTACTCCTACAACCGCGCGTATGGGCAGTTCGACATTGAATCGGACGGCACGCCCGCGGGCAAACCGCTGGCCCAAATCGTGATCCCCGCCGACACGGTGTGGTTCGCCGAAGCGCCGGGCGGCGGCCCCTACGACTTCGATTTCCGCTGGCCCGACGTCGCGTCTAATCCCATTGTTGGCAAGACCGCGCCGCGCATTTTGCAGGACGCCAACGTTCCGCAAATCCAGTACATCATCGAGCGGCATCAGCAGAAGACCAACGTCCTGTGGTGCGACGGCCACGCGAAGGCGACGGGACTGGACACGCTGGCGGCCAAGAACAAGCAAAACGTAATGTACTGGTTCACCATCCAGGACGACGCCAGCGACTGAGAAGAGAAAGCCTCATCTTGCCCGGTCCCGACGCGCCCGTCAGGATGAATTTTTGCACACCTGCGTCTTTTGAAAACTTATGCTATACTGTTAGAACCTCTGACGTTTGCGCGTGACCCGGTTCAAGGCCCAAATACGATGACCGCATTGGAAATGGAACGAAAACTTCTGGAACAATGGCATACGCTGCCGCCGGGGAAGCGAATGGCGGCGCTGGATTTCATCCGGTTTCTCAACGCGGACGCGCCTGCCACGCAGGAACCGCGCCAATCCGCGCTCGGACTATGCGCTGATCTTGCCATTTCCCCCAGCGCGGAAGAAATTGACTTTCTGCGCCGTGAGTTGTGGAGTTCGTTTCCCAGAGAGGATTTCTAATTGGCCTCTCTGGTATCCGACACTCATGCGACGATTTGGTATCTTTTGAATGATTCGCGCCTCTCCGCGACCGCTCGAAGCGCGATGGAAAACGCCGCGACGTCCGGTTCGACGATTTATATTCCATCTATCTCCCTGGTAGAGATTACGTATCTCGTGGAGAAACAGCGTTTTCCCGAAACATTGTTCCACCGCCTGGTAGAAACCCTCGAGAATCCAAAAAGCGTGCTTCGCCTGGCTCCCCTCGATCTTGCGGTGTCCATCGCTCTACCCCGCATTTTGCGTGAGCAGGTTCCTGATATGCCGGACCGAATTATTGCCGCCACCGCTCTCGCGCTGGGTTTGCCCTTGGTAACGCGAGACGGCAAGATTCAGGCCTCCGATATAAAAACTATCTGGTGAACGCGAGTCCTGACGTCTTGTTGGGCGTTACCGGATTGCGGACGGAACAGGGCTACTTGAGAATGGGGACCAATCCCGAAGCGACGATATTGCCATCGCATGAAATCAGGTCTGTGGAAAGCTGGAGGTCGGTTGCGACGATCATTCGGTCGTGCATTTCCGTTACCGCGGGGAGGGTAAGCGAAAGATCGAGGAGGACGCGGTCGAGGGGAGCGACGACGATGCGAGCGTCTGCGTCTACGTCCGCCACGAGCGCCGTCACCGACGGAAGGGCGGTTTTGCCCCGCATTACCACGTGACACGCTTCCGCGAGAGCGATCACCGGAAGGATTAAACGCGCGCCGGGTTCTGAAATTGCGGCGCGGGCTGCGGAGCTTAAACGCGGATTACCTTCGAGATACCAGATCAGCGCATGGGCGTCGAGCGTATGGCTACTCGCCATCGTTTTCCTCGAAGGTCGATTCTCCGCGCCACTCGCTCTCGGAAAAATCTTCCAGCGAGGACATTTGTCCGGCAGCGTACTTGCCAAAAACAAGCGGCTGCGTCGTTTGCGCGTTGTCCGTTTCCTGAACCAGAAGAACGCGCACAGCGCCCTCACGCAGTCCGAGGGGTTCTTCCAGCAGTTCTAATTTGCCCTGCCTGTAAACTCCTGCGACCATCGTTGTCATTGTGGTTCACTCCTTTTTTCCGCAGATAACCCAACTGTACCATAGTTCCTGTTTGCCAAAGCGTCGGTCGCGCGGCATCCGCAGAAGACTAACGTCCTGTGTTGCGATTCGGCATCGGCTCAGAAAAGCGGCAGGGTTTGACAACGCTTTTGCAGGAAGTTGTCACAGCGGCAGGCGTGTATCCGACAATCAAGCGCGTTCTGGTTTGGGGCAGTTTTGTAACGGAGAAACTCGAACCAAACGATCTGGATTATTCGCTGGTTATCAGCGACGAACATCGGGCAGTTATCGTTGCTGAACCGCACGCTCGCTTCCTTGTTCCTATCAAGGCGCGAATGCATTATGGAGCCGATTCCGGGTTCCTCGTGTTCAGCGACTATCCTCTTGATTATTACGCGGAGCGGCTAGACTTTCTCTGTCACAAACTGAGCCGTGAAGTTGGCATCATCGAAATTTGTCTGCGCGATGAAAGGAGCTGGGAGTCATGACTCTAGAAACGGAGGACGATCTTGTCACCACGTACGAAAAGAATGCTCGCCTGTATCGTCTTGCTGAGAGAATGCAGAGCGACGCCGCAGCGAACGAAGACCTGAGAGCGGCGGAAGTGGAGGGGGTACGGGCCATGATTCGGAAGATGGAACGCCAAATTATCGCCTACTATGAAAGCCACCCTGAGCGATTGCAGTTGCCGCAGCAAGCCGCATAGAGGCTCTAATCCATGCGGCTTGCTTGCGTACTGCGGAGCGCATCGGGCGGATTTTCACCGGAGCGCGCTGCCGCTGAAAACGGAAACGCGTCAGGCTCGGCTTGTAAGCCATGTTCCGCATTTCGGTTCAGGGAACGACGACGGCGGGCAGCGCGGGCGCGGTTCCTTTTGCCGGCGGGGCGTTGACGGCGATTTTCTTGCCGCTCGCGTCCGTAGCGGCGAAGCGCGTCTTGACATACAGGTTCTTGAACGAGGCCGTTTCGTTGCCGCCGTGACACAATTGGAAGCCGAGCGGCCCGCTCAAATAGCCGCCCTCGTCCTCGACATCGGCGGTCTTGACGCCGTTCAGGTACATCGTGATGTGATGGCCGACCGCGCGCACGAAATAGTGGTTCCAGTCGTCTTTGCGGACGATTTTGTCGGCCTCTTCTTTCGGGTAATCCACGATTTTCTTCTGGCGGTGATGCTCGTCCCACAGGCAGCCCCAATAGCCGTCGGCCATGTCCACCTGATACCCCGGCACGTCATCGTAGTCTTTGGGCTGAATGCGAATGCAGACGCCGCTGTTGTAGCCGACGAGTTTGCAGTCTACGTGCAGTTCGAAGTCGGTGTAATCCTGCGCGGAAAACATATAGTGGTGATGCGGCGTGCCGGGCGGCGACACGCCGACAATGGCCCTGTCCTGAACCGACCAGTAGCCTTTTTCGCCCAGCCAGCCGTTGAGCGTTTTGCCGTCGAATAGACTAACCCAGCCTTTGGTAACAGGCTTGCCGTTCGCTATCATGCCGTCCGGCCCGTCGCCAACCTGCACGGGCGCGGAGTTCAGTTTGGTTTCGCCCTGCGTCGCCGCGACCGGGCGGGCCGTCAGCGCGGTCAAGCCGACCAGCGCCGCGCACATGAGGCCGCGCCGAAATGTTGTCAAGGTTGTTTCGTTCATAGTTTCTCCTTTTGCGCTAATTCTCTCCAATCCTCCGTGACCGCCTGACGAGACTTCCAGCCGTCGCGTGGATATTCTGCGGGTACAGGGATAATCTCGTCGGAAGAGTAGACCTTGAACGGCGGGTTCGCCATGTCGTCACTCTGATGCTTTATGTTGCGCCAGAAGGACTGGCAGCATTCGTTCAGCGCTTTGTTTAGGTCGATAACCACGTTTTCCAGCCAGACCAGCCGATCCATCGCATCTGCCAGACAGCCCGCTTCTATTTCCGTAAAGTAAGCGACGCCCTGTATGCCGTTCTCATGCGGCTCCCATCCCAGGTCATGCCGGTTGAGCCAATCTTCTACTTGTCCGTAGTTGTCCAGCAGCGGCGTAACGGTAAAAACGGAGGTCAGGCCGTAAACGCCGTTGTCAAGCCAGATTGTCCATTCCGAATCGTCCCTGCGCTCGGCAGGCTTCATCTCCAGCAAATGGTCAGAAGCCGGATTGGCGGCATTGGCAAATATCGCCTGGAAATACTTGTCCTGATAAACGCGATACTTTCTCACATCCCCATCCATGTTGGGAAAATCATGCCACTCGCTATCGGCGACGATATTGCCCTCCAGAATAGGATAGATGCTATTCACGTGAGGCTTATCCCAAAGACATTGCTCGTAAGTGGCTTGCGCGTTCTCGTTTGCCAGCATCTTCATCTTCCGAGTTCTACGAATTACGCAGCGTTTCCACAGCCAATTCAGATCGCGTCAGGCGTCGGTTAGGACGTAGTATAACACGAGGAGGCAGGCCGTGCCAAGCAGGAAGGCGACGGTGACCACGCCGGAGTCTTTGAAGACGAGGGCGCTCAGGCTGGCGGCAAGCAGGGCGGGCGCGGCGCGCGGCAGCCAGGTTCGTTTCGCCATCGCCCGCGTGACAAGGTCGCCGATGAGGAAGCGGGCGGCCAGCGCGACAACGGCAAGCCCGCTCGCGGCCAGCAGCAGCCAGGGCGAGGCGAGCAGGCGCAGGTTCATGGCGACTTTGCGGGCGGCGATGGCCGCCAGATACGCGACGCCCCGGCCCTGCGACGCGGCCTGCAGCGCGGCCCCGGAATGCGAGACGGCAATTGCGCCGGGCTGCCGCGCGGCCAGTTCGATTTCGAGCGCGCCGAACGCGAAGGCG
>JBBRNU010000219.1:0-7115 GCA_038230115.1 Chthonomonadales bacterium
GCTGCACCTCAATGCATTTCGGGGAGAACCAGCTATCTCTGCGTTCGATTGGCATTTCACCAGACTACCCACAGCTCATCCGAGCATTCTTCAACATACACCGGTCCGGGCGTCCACAGGTTCTTACACCCGCTTCCCCCTGGCCATGGGTAGATCACGCAGTTTCGGGTCTACTGACGGCAACCAACACGCCCTCTTCGGACTCGCTTTCGCTCGGTCTGCGGCGCTAAACGCCTTAAACGGCTACCGCCAATAACTCGTCGGGTCATTATGCAAAAGGCACGCCATCACAAGGCCGAAGCCCCGCTCTGACTGTTTGCGGGCTGTCTGGTTTCAGGGTCTATTTCACTCCCCTCCCGGGGTGCTTTTCACCTTTCCCTCACGGTACTGGTTCACTATCGGTGGCAAGATGTATTTAGCCTTGGGGGGTGGTCCCCCCGGATTCCCACAAGCTTCCTCGTGGCCCGTGGTACTCGGGTATCAACTAGCAGGCTAGCAGTGCTACTCATAAGGGACTCTCACCCGCTATGGTGCGCCGTTCCAGGCAGCTTCTCAACACACTGATCCAGTCCCGCATTCTCGATTGTCGGAATTTGCAAAGCGCCCGCAGACCGCAGACACACGCCCTCCCCGTGCGGAAAGTACGCCCGCCCCCGCCCCGCCCGCGCTTCATAAGTGCGAGACAATCTAGTTGACCCCACAACCCCGGCAGCCGAAGCCGCCGGTTTAGGCTCCTGCCCGTTCGCTCGCCGCTACTAGGGCAATCACATCTGTTTTCTTTTCCTGCGGGTACTTAGATGTTTCAGTTCCCCGCGTGCCCCTTCACCTTGCGGTGAATGACGGGTCGTTACACCCGCCGGGTTGCCCCATTCGGAAATCGCAAGATCAAAGCGCGCTTGCCGCTCCCTTGCGCGTATCGTCGCTTGGCACGTCCTTCGTCGGCACCTTGCCCCTAGGCATCCGCCAGAAGCCCTGTATAACTTTAGAAACCGAAGACGTTCCTAACGGAGACCCCGAAGGCTCCCGACAGGGAACCCGAAGGCTCCCCGCTAAAAACGCCCGACGCTTCCGCCGCTACGCTCGCTCGCGCGCCGTCGCCACTGCACACAACCCCCCGCCAACGCCCGCCCCGACCCTCCAAGCGAAAAGACCCGCCGGCCCGAAGGAAGACACGGCTTTTCGATGGAAGACACGAACGAAACAAAGCGAGAAGAAGACGCGCAGAACCGCAACGCCGCTTCGTTTACGCTCTTCGATACGACAGCCGCCAGAACGGAGGCCTGCAGCCGCCAGAACGGAGGCCTGCAGCCGCCAGAACGGAGGCCTGCAGCCGCCAGAACGGAGGCCTGCCTCTGCATCCGCCGAAACGAATGCTGACAGCCACCGAAACGGCAGCCCGCTCGAAGCGCGCAAACACACATTCCCACGCCAAGGCAAAACGCCTTCACATCCTCGCAAACATAAACCCCAACTCTGCTTCTCTGCTCCACTATCCAATTGTGAAAGTTCTTATTGTGATGCCGCGCGCTGCCGAACGTTGCCGTATCGCGCGTTTTTTGCATCGGCGAAAAGCAGTATACACCGCTCTACGCTTTTAAGTCAAGTCCGCTGTCAAAACTTTTCAGTTTCCTGCCGTTTTCTTCAGGCTTCCGCTTTCGTTTCAGCCCGTTCTCCGGCACAGCAGGGTTAATATACTCTAACCTCGGCGCGTTGTCAAGAGCGTTCTTAACAAAGTTTTAACATTTCGTTCCCGCAGGGCGTTTGCGAGACGAATGAGGCGCAAAAAGGGCCAGACGCGCGAAACGTCCGGCCCTTTTCTTATCAAAACGTTTCCGAAAACGCCGGGTCAGAACCGCAGCGAGTCCGGCAGTCCGTCCGGGAACAGGCCGCCGAATGTCGGGTCAGGGTACGATGTTTTGTCGGTTTGCAGCCAGCCATTCGCGTTCAGTGTCAACGTCGGGGCGAATTGGCGCAGGTCGCGCGGCGGGCTGGCGAACCAGACCGCGAGGTTGATCGTGACTTTGTAAGTGGGGATAACGGGCGGCACGGTCGGAACGGGCGTCGGCGCGTTGTCAAAGCCGCCATAATGCGGCGCTCCGGTCAGGGGCAGGACGTCGTATTGCGGCGTTTCCAGCGTGACCGGGCCGTTCGCCGCCTGCCGGATGAGCGGAAGAACGGTATCGCGCGTTTGGGTCAGCGTCTGGCGCGTCGCCGCGTCGTTGGCGATCAGGAAGCCGGTCGCAGCGGTGCGCGCGAGCGCGCCGTCAATGCCCTTTTTCGCTTTGTCGGCGATGGCGATCAGCGCCTGTTGCGCGGTTTTCAGCAGACCGGCGTCGCGCAGCGTGAGAAAGGGCGCGGGCGGCAGGTACTCGGCGGGCGAAAGTTTGCCGTCTTTGTTGGCGTCCAGATTGGCGTAAGAAAACACGGGAGCGCCGCCGATCATGCCGCCGCCGGGCGGGCTGCTGATAACGCCGTCAATGGGGTAAATGGCTTGCGGCGCGAGCGCGGCGGCTCCAGGCGACTCGCGCACATAGGCGAGCGACAGGGCGATTTCCATACGCAGCGAGTTCACGTAAGCGTCGAACAGATACACTTCGGGCAGGCCGACGGTCACGGTCGCCACCTGCCCGTCCGCGCCAACGTTGGGCAGGGCGACGGTGAAGTTCGGGTCGGCCTCGACTTTTTCCAGATGTTGCACGACCGTATTCAGGCGCTCCAGCATTTGCAGCCGCTCCGCCGCGTTGTCGCTCCGAAAGCCATAGTAGGGTAGGAAGCCGTAACGAATGTCCGTGATCGGCGTCAGCATTTCCAGCAGCGTATAAGGATTGGCGACGCCGCGATCCAGGTTCCAGATCAGGCCGAGCGCGCCGCGCGGCGGAACCGCCGTGGGCGGGGACGCGCCGTTGGGCGGGGCCGGGGGCAGTTCCGAGCCGTCATTGCCGCCACTGCCGCCGCTGCCTCCGCCGCCAACGATGGTTCCGCCGCCGATACTGCCGACGCCGCTGCCGCTCGCGCTGACAGTCGTGAGGCCGCTTTCGCCCACGCCGAAGCCATCGGCCTGCTGCGCCACGACGCCGGTCAGTCCGACCGCTGCGCCGAAGTTGGCTTCCGAACTGTTCGGGTCTTGCTGGAGCGCCTGCGTGAACAGGTCAAAAATGGATTGCAGGGCTTCGCCGCTGGCGGTTTTCTGGCCGGAAGCGACCTGGTTGAGCGCGGTTCGGCCCGCCGCAAGAGGGTTGGCCGTCGAGGAACTTCCGCCCCCCCCGCCGCAGCCGGTCAGGGCGAGCGAGGCGAGAATCGGCAGACCGAAAAAGAGAGCGCGAGCGCGTTTCATGGGGCAGCATCCTCCTCATACGTTGTGTTGAGCCAGGGGGTTCGTCGCAGGGGGCGCGGACGCCTGCAAATGCCCGCGCCCTCAGTATAGCGCCTGACGTCATTTTTTGCAACCATTGCCGAACGTTTCTCGAAAGCGCCCAGATTGGTTCTTGATGCTCGTCTGCTCATGCAGCCGATAGGAAGGTTCGCGCCGCAGGCGAGCGGGCTTGAGGGCAAGCTGCGTTGAAATCGCTGCGAAGACGACGCTTCCCCGCATTGGCGCTTGACTTACCAGACAAATAACGTTATCATGGGCTTGCCCATCGGCCCGGCAAAGCGCCGCAGACACAAAGGGCGTTCAGGAGGGTTAGGAAGCGTGCGTTGGAAGGAAACTTTAGGAATTCTGGCGGTCGGAGCGGCGCTGACGCGCGGCCCGGCGCAGGCGCAGACCGCGCCGTTCACCGGCGTTTTTGCGATTACGAACGCGCGCATCGAGATCGGCGACGGGCGCGTTCTGGAAAAAGGAACCGTGATTTTGCGCGACGGCCTGATCGAGGCGGTCGGGGTCGGGCTGACCCCTCCCGCCGACGCCGAAATCATCAAGGGCGACGGGCTGGTCGTTTATCCTGGCTTCATTGACGGTCACGACACGCAGGGGCTGAAACTGCCCGACCCGCAGCCCGCGCAGGACACGCCGCCCGACACAACGCAGGACGCGCCGCCGTTCATGCGCGAGGCGAACCGCAAGGGCGTCACGCCGGAACTGCGCGCGATGGACTGCCTCGCTTTCACGGACGCCACGCTCAATCCCCTGCGACTGGCCGGGTTTACGACAGCGCAGGTCGCGCCCGAACCCGGCACGATTACCGGCGTCAGCGCGCTGGTCAACCTGAGCGGCCTGCCCAAGCGCGACTGCGTGGTGCGCCCGGAAGTCGCAATGAACTTCACGTTTCGCACGACGGGCCGGGGATTTTTCGGCGGCGGGTATCCGGGCAGTCTGCTCGGCATCATCGCCAACCTGCGTCAGACGCTGCTCGACGCCAACCATTATCACGCGCTGCAGACCGCGTTCGCGAGCGGCGGGGGCAAGCGTCCGCCCGCCGACGACGTTCTGGCTGCCCTGCAGCCGGTGATGAACGGAACCATGCCGGTCATCTTCAACGCGGACTCGCAGAACGAAATCTACCGGGCCGCGAAAATTGCCGATGAGTTCGGCCTGCGCCTGGAAATCAGCGGCGGCGCGGAAGCCTACAAGTGGGCCGGCGTATTGGCGAAGCGTCAAATCCCGATTTTTGTCGGCGTCAACTTCGGAACCGAGCCGGTCGTGGACAAGCCCGCCGCGCCGCCCGCCCCGAAAACGCCCTCGACCGGCAGACCGGGGGTCGGCAAACCCGCCGCGGGCAAGCCGACCGTCCCGCCCGCAGGCCAGACCCCGCCCACGGCTCCGCCCGCCGGACAAACGCCGCCCAACGCTCCGCCGCCCGACAAGCCCGCGCCCAGGCCCGACGATACGCAGGAAGACGCGCGCCCGATTCCCGCGCCCGCCGATGCCAAAACGGTTCCCCCGACCGACGCCAATGCCAAACCTGCCGACGCCGATGCCAGCGAAGAGGACGACCTGCCCCGCCTGGCCCGGCAGGAGCGCCATCGCAAGTGGGAAGAAAAGGTCGCGAACGCCGCGCAGCTGCAAAAGGCGGGCGTCCTCTTCGCCTTTTCGTCGCGCGGCGTGAAATCTCTGCCCGACTTCCTGCCCAACGTGCGCCGCGCCATCAAAGCGGGGCTGCCCAAAGACGCCGCCCTGCGCGCCCTGACGATCAACCCGGCGAAAATCCTGGGCGTGGATCGGCAGATCGGAACCATCGCGGCGGGCAAAATTGCGGCCCTCGTGGTGATGAGCGGCGACTTCGCCGACGAGAAATCCAAAGTGCGCTACCTGTTCATTGACCGCGCCAAGATTGATCCCGACAACGCGCCGTCGCCGCGCCTGCCCGGTCGCCCGCGTTTCCCGGTCGAGGAAGAGTAGCCCGCCGAACCGGGGGCGTTTTGTTTAGCCGCAACCGCTCCGCCTAACCCCCCGGCGGGGAAGGGGGCCGGGGGGTTAGGCGGCATTGTCTCCATGTTGAGAAACAGGCGAGACGAGCAGAATCTGTTGGAGTTGGAAAGGAATTCTTTGTGAACCGAACCGCGCTGCGCCGGACGCTGGGTCTGGCCGTTCTTTTGCTTCCCGCGCCTGCCCTGCTTGCCGCGCTCCCCGCGCGGCTGACCGCGCAAGAAATGCCGGTTGAACTCGACGCTGACCGCAAGCCGACTCTGGTTACGGGCGGCAGCTGCCTGCTGCGCGGCGGAACCCTTCTGACCGTAACGCAGGGCGTTGTGGAAAACGGCGACCTTCTCATCCAGAACGGCAAAATTGTCGCCATCGGCAAAAACATCGCCGCGCCCGCCGGGGTCAAAATCATTGACGTGACCGGCAAGTTTCTCACGCCCGGCCTGGTGGACGCGCACTCGCACATCGCTTCCGACAGCGTGAACGAGGGCAGTGACAGCGTGACGGCGGAAGTTCGCATTCACGACGTGCTGAACCCGCAAAGCCTTTCGCTCTGGCGCGGGCTGTCGAACGGCGTCACCTCCTCGCTCATCCTGCACGGCAGCGCGAATGCGATTGGCGGACAGAGCGTCGTCGTGAAGATGAAATACCTGCATCCCGCCGACGAGTTGGTTATTCCCGACGCCCCGCGCATGATCAAATTCGCGCTCGGCGAGAACGTCAAGCGCTCGAACCGCTCGCCCGGCGAAGACGGCGGACGCTATCCGACCACACGCATGGGCGTCGAGTCGGTCTATCGCCGCGCCTTTGTAGAAGCCAGACGGTATTCGCAAGCATGGGACAAGTACGATCAGGCCAAAGCCGCCGACCCGAATGCCGTTGCGCCGCGCCGCGACCTGCGCCTGGAAACCCTCGCCGACGTTCTCAAGCGCAAAATCTGGGTGCAGTGCCACTCGTACCGGCAGGACGAGATGCTGATGATGGCCCGGCTGTCGCAGGAGTTCGGGTTCAAGCTCGCCGCCCTGCAGCACGGCCTGGAAGCCTACAAGATCATGCCGGAAATTCTGGCGACGGGCGCGGGCGTTTCGACCTTCGCGGATTTCTGGGGTTACAAAGTCGAAGCCTTCGACGCCATCCCTTACAATGCCGCCATGTGTTTGCGCGCCGGGATTGTCACCTCGATCAATTCCGACAACCACGCCGGCACATACCGCCTGAACATCGAGGCCGCGCGGGCGATGAAATACGGCGGCCTGAACGAAACCGAGACCCTGCGCCTGATCACGCTCAACCCCGCCATTCAAATGGGCATTGACAAGCGCGCGGGCAGTCTGGAACCGGGCAAAGACGGCGACGTCGCGATCTGGGACGGCTACCCATTCAGCAATTACTCGAAATGCGCGATGACCATTCTTGAGGGCGAAGTTTACTTTCAGCGGCGCGACGCTTTCGGCGTGGACAAAACGTCGCTGGCAGGCCGTAAGCCCATCCTTGCGCCGACCGACACGCCATTCCTGCCGCCCCTGCCCGACCGCGCCGCGTATGCCATTGTCGGCGCGACCATTCATCCGATTTCCAGCCCGGACATCGAAAACGGCGTCGTTGTTTTTGCGAACGGGCGATTGATCGGGGTGGGCAAATCGGCCCCGATCCCGCGCGGCGCGTTCGTCGTGAACGGGCGCGGACTCCACGTTTATCCCGGCCTCATTGACGCCGGTTCCGATTTAGGGCTGTCGGAAGTCGAGTCCGTGCC
>JBBRNU010000220.1:0-7103 GCA_038230115.1 Chthonomonadales bacterium
CGGCGGCGATGTTTCCGCGCTCCTTTGCCAGTCGGACGGCTTCACGTTTGAACTCTGGGGTGTAAGACTTGCGTACGGTGCTCATGGGTTTCCTCGCTTCGTTTGCTGTGTATAGCATACCGCGAAGCGACGCCCCTTAACTCACTGACTGTAGATTCGACAGAGGTCCAAACACCCTGCCCACTCTCTTGGAACAGATTGGCTTCCGTCGGCAGGCCAATCGCAAAACCCGTGAAGGCGATAGTCACCCCGACCGGGACGCACAGTTTGAATATATCAACGCGCAAGCCGCTGAGTTTGCTGCCCAAAACGAACCTGTTCTCTCGGTGGATACCAAGAAAAAGTAGATCGTGGGCGATTTCAAGAACGCCGGCAGCGACTATCGCGCCACAGGATGTCCCGATCTGGTGCGTACCCACGACTTTATGGATAAGGAATTGGGCAAGGCTATTCCTCACGGCATCTACGATGTGAGTGCCAATGCAGGTTGGGTCACGGTAGGTATCGATCACGACACGGCTGAGTTTGCGGTCAACAGTCTGCGCCTCTGGTGGGAAAAGATGGGTGTCGCCCGTTATCCCGAGGCGACCCGCCTTCTCATTACCGCCGACGGAGGGGGTTCGAATGGTTCGCGTTTACGTCTGTGGAAACGGGAGTTGCAAACTTTCGCCGACGAGACAGGCATGGCAATGACGGTTTGTCATTATCCTCCCGGCACCTCCAAGTGGAACAAGATCGAACACCGTCTCTTCTGCCAGATCTCGCAGAACTGGCGCGGTAAGCCGCTGACGAGTCGCTTGGCGATCGTGGAGTTGATCGGTTCTACGACGACGACAACGGGTTTGACGGTGCGTTGTGAATTGGACACGCGCACTTATGCCACGGCTGTTCAGGTGGATGTCGAGGAGTTTGCCAGTTTGAACATAGAACGCGCCGATTTCCATCCAGACTGGAATTACACGATCCATCCCAGGGTACGAAACGCAATCTCAGATCAGGCGATAATTGTTGCGTGATGCCTTAGTTGGCAGTTGCAGGCGGGCAAAGGCTTCGACAAGACTCGCTTTGTCGTGGATTGGGAGGCGCAGTCCGTGACCTGCCCTGCCGGCAAGACCAGCCTGTCGTTCCGGCCATGCGCGGAGCCGGAGGCCAAACGCTGTTCCTGGCACGTCCGTTTTGCCAAGAAAGATTGCGACGCCTGTGAGTATCGTAGCGACTGCACCCGCGCCAAGACCGAACCCCGCGAGCTGATGTTGCAAACCCAGGAGGAATATGAAGCGCTGCATGCTGCCCGAAGGCGTCAGAAAACGCCCGAGTTCAAGGAGGCGTACAAAGCGCGTTCCGGGATCGAAAGTACCCATGAGCAGGGCATCCGGCGTTGTGGTCTGCGCCATGCCCGCTACATTGGTCTGGCCAAGACGTGTCTGCAGCACATTCTGACGGCTGCTGCGTTGAACCTGGTTCGTGTGAATGAATGGCTTTTCGGAGCACCTCGGGCCAAGACGAGAGTATCACGATTTGCCCAACTGGCTCCTGCGGCATAGCATTACACTGAGTTGGGCAACAGTGTCTTCGGGGGGGTTGGGCCTTATTAGCGTTTTCCGTTCCGATGGTCGTCAGAGGCCATAAAGCGCGTGAGTTATGGGCAAAATCCTTGTTGGGCCTGACCCTCCACATTAGTCACCGAGACTACAGGAACTGGACTCCTACTTTTCAGAAGCTCAGGGATCGTCTTCGTCGTCCTATCGAAGGCTTTCTTTCGGTTCTGACAGACCGCTTTCACCTCTCTGATATGTTGGTGAAGACAGATATTGGTATTTATCGTTGTGTAGAAGCCAAGATTGTGGCCTTCAACCTTGCTCTATACTTCAACATCCTCCTGGGCAGGGAGCTATCCGAGGTCGCTCGCTACGCAGCCTGAGCAAATTAGCTTGACAAAATCAAGCAAACCCGTTACTATATCATTACGCTACTGGTTTTGAATCCAATAGCACAGCGGAGGACGTATGAAACGGCGAACAGACGAGAAAACGTCACAGACAGCGGGCGGCGATAGGGCGGCGACGCTGACGGCGATTCCGCGTTACCAGCGCATCAGCGATGATTTGCGGGAGCGGGTGCGCCAGGGCGAATGGGCGGCGGGAGCGCGACTGCCGGGGCGTCAGGCGCTCTCACAGTGCTATGAGGCGGATATTCATACCATCGAGCGGGCGGTTGCGCCGTTGCTCCGGGACGGTCTATTGTGGGCGGAATCGCGTCGCGGAACCTTCGTCGCCGAAGATGTTCCCGCCCGCCCGCCCGTTGCGGACGCCGCGCCCCCGGCGCGATTCGCCCGGAAAGCGACGGCGACAGCCGGAATCCTCTATGCCTGCTCCCCGGACGCGCCGGAAAGCGACTGGCAGCCCATGATTCGGCGCAGTCTGGAGCGTCAACTGGCCCTGTCCGGCATTACCTCGCAACTGATACCGCTGACGCCAGGGGCACCGCCCGCCGCGCAGGACATCGGGCGCTGGGCGGAGGAGGGCATAGGGGCCATCGTCGCGCTGATGATTGTGGAGACGCCCGCGCGCGTGGAGGCGCTGTTGAAGGCGACAGCGGGGTTGTCCGTCCCGATGCTCCTTGTGACTTCCATTGAAACGCCCTGCCCTGTCCCCCAACTCTTTATTGACCAGAGGGCGGCGGGCTATATCGCCGCCGACCATCTGCTGTGCGCCGGGTATGAAAACATTACATTTCTTGTCCCTTACACGGGCGAGCGATGGCTTGATGATCGTGTTGCCGGGGCGCAAGCGGCGTTTCGGCGGGCGGGACGGCTCGAATCCGATTTACGTCTGCATCCCGATTCTTCCGAGAAATGCGCTTACGGGCAGTGGTGCGAAATGACGGAAGCGGAACGCCATGACCGCGTTCGCCGGTGGACAGCGGAAATTCTGGACGCTGGGAGGGACGCGCCACGCGGCTCCGGCGCAATCATCGCGCCCTGTGACTGGGAGAGTTACCCTCTCCTCTCGACGCTCGAAGCGCACGGCCGGCGACCGGGGCGGGATATAGGCGTCGTCAGTTTCGACGACCACCCGAACGCCGCCCGCCTCGGCCTGACCAGTCTGCGCCCGCCGCTGATGGATTTAGGCGAAACTGCGGCCCGAATCGCCGCCGACGCGCTGTACGGGACGCCGATGCCGATCCAGACGCGAATCGCGGAACAACTGATCCCGCGCCTTTCCACCCGGCGGCAATAGAGTACAAACAAGAAAGAATTCAAAGATGCAAAAGAACGACCGACAAATTCGAGGGATGGCGTTGGCGCTTCTGGCGATGGTTGCAGCGGTTCCCGCCGGGGCGCAGACGCCCCCTATCGCGGGGGACAGAGATAATGCGTGGGGCGTCAGCGCGAAGCGATACGGGCTGGCGGAGTATTTCAGCGTGGACGCTTACCCCGGCTTGCCGACGAAATCGGAAACGGAGACGATGCGCGCTGTGCAGATTGGCGGCTCCGCCCCGGCCAATATCCTCTGGCCCGGAGAAAAGGCGGAAGTCACGCTGCAAATCGTCAACAAGACGGACGCGCCGCTCAGGGCGACGGGGAAACTGCGCGTCGCGCCTTTCGCCCTCCGCACCGATCCGACCGATATGTTCCGCGTCGGGATTCGCAAAGTGGGTGCGGCGGGTTCGGTTCCCCTCACGGTCAATATCGGGCCGAAGGGGTATCAGGATGTCGTCATTAAGCCGATTATCCCGGAAACGTTCGGCGGGTACGCTCTGATACTGGAACTGGACGGGCAGGAGCCGTTGTTCGTGGCGACGCTGGCCCGGTCGCTGAAAAACCCGCCGCTCGGCAAAGAGTACCGCCTGTGTATGGACATTACGAATGTCCCCGCCTTACAGCGTATGGGCGCGGCCCCGAACCGAATCGGCATGGCGTTTCGTTCCCCCGGCGACCCTGATTACGAGGCGTACTACGAGCATTGGGCGACCAAGATGCGCGAGTTCAAGGCGGCGGGGTTGCCCGTAATCGTCGAATTCGGGCATGAAACGCCGTCGATCGGCCCGATTCAACCGCTGGGCGTCCCGCGCAACCTCCTGCAAAATGAGGGCGGGAAACTCATCAACCGAGGCGTCTACAACGGCGACATCGCCTGGATGCCGCAGTACGACCCGGCGTTCAAGGCGTGGGTAAAGCGCGTGGCCTTAGAATTTGGCTGGCCCAAAGGCCCGGTCAATGCGATGAAAGTCTGGAACGAGCCGTGGGAGGGCGGCTCCATCGCCGGGTGGGGTGCGGACATGATTCGCTTCCGGGAGTTGCAGACCGTCATGGTCGAGGCCGTACAGGAAGCGCGGAAAGAGGACGGCGTCGAAATTCTCACGGGCGGGACGGATTCCTCATCCAACACCGAGGACAAACTCTTCCCCGACGGCGACAATCGATTTCTGGAATCGCTCGATTTTGTGAGCATCCACTATCAGGGGATGTCCCCGGCGTCCACGACAAAAAAATGGGTTGACCGGAAAAATCCGCGCGGGCGGGTGCGAATTTGGGACACGGAATCATGGATTGCGAACTCGGATGACCGCATCCCCGCCGTCCTGCCGACGATGTATGCGGCGGGGCATGACCGGGCGGTGGGGATTCACAGCCAGCGCATTTGCAGTTCCGAGGCCGAAATCGAGGTGCGGACGCCGACCGGAACGACGCGGCGCGTTATCACGCAGGCGTGGCCCGTCGCGGCGGCGGTCGGGGCGTTGCAGCATTTCGTCGGCAATAAGCAATTTGAGAAAATTCTCTATCACGGCTTGCCCTGGGCCTACCTGTTCCGCGACGCGAAAGACCGAAACGACGGGACAATCGTCGTCGTCGGCGATTTGGCCCCCGTCTTTGGCGCGGGAAACGTCCTTTTCCGCAACATCCACAGTTTGTCGGAAGTGACCGCGAGGAAACCTTTCGCCGCGCAAATCGCGGCGGCGGTCGACGGGAAAATGTACGCTTCGGAGAGCGCCGCCGCCAATGCTTTGTGGAAGCCGCGCGGCCCGCTGGTCGGCGTCACGCTGACCTTGCCGGACGATGGCGGCAGGTTCCGGCTCCACGATTCCAGCGGCAACCGGATTCCGGCCCAAGGCGGCAAAATCGTCGTCCCGGTGGATGACCGGGGCTTTTATCTCCGAACCGACGGAAGCCCCGGCTCCCTTGACGCGCTCCTCAAGGCGATGGAAACCGCCCGCGTCGAGGGACTGCAGCCCGTTGATTTCGTCGTCCATGACCCTATCGCCCCCGTCGCCGCCCGGCCGACGGTTCGCGTCGAACTGGTCAATATCCTGAATCGCCCCGTCGAAGGCGCATTGTCCCTGCGCGTCGGCGCATTGACATTGGGAGATTACCCGCGCCGCGTCCGGCTCGCGCCGTTTCAGCGATTAATCGTCCCGGTTGCGGTGACGGGGGGCAAAAGCGACCCCGCCAATGAATACCTGTTGAGCGCCGCCTTCGATGCCGGAAAGGATGGCCGCGCCCTGCATTACGAGCGGATTCGCTGCAATGTCATCGCCCGCCGCACGGTGAATATTGACGGCGATTTGAAGGATTGGGAGGGCGTCCTGCCGCAAACGATTCGCGGCGACGGCGTGATTTCCCGCACCGACGCCGAAATCGCGTGGAAGCCCTACGAACCCTTTTCCGCTTCCGCGAAAAAGGGATTGGCGACCGCCTACCTTGCCTACGACAACGATTACCTCTACTTCGCCGCCAAAATCGCCGACGACACCGACGATGGCGGAACCCTGCGCTTCGAAACGCGGGACGACGACAGCTTCTTCTACCCCGAAGTGACGTTCCTCAAGGACGCAAAAACGGGCCAACTCACCGAGTCGCGCTGGCCCGCCGGAGTGCGCCGTTATTCCTACGCGAAGCCCTTTATCATCCCCGCCGGGAACGACCCGATGTTCGATAATGTGCAAATCGGAATCAACGCCCTGCCCGACGCGGAAAAGCCCTGGTATCCCTTTCCCCCCGGAACGCTGCCCGGCTTCACCGCCTACTGGACGACCGATTACGAATACGCCTTAAACGCGGTCGCGCCCGCCTACGGCGGCGGGACGGAAATCTGGCGTCTGCGCTACCCGGGAATGCCCGATAAGCACTTCTTCCCGCGTCAGCCCAAATCCGCCAAAGACGGCCCGGTAAAGGGCGGCAAACTGGTCATACGCCGCATCGGCAACACGCGGATTGTAGAGTGCGCCCTGCCCTGGTCGGAAATCCCGGCGGCGAAACAGCGCCGCGACGCCGGACAGACCCTTAAATTCTCGTTTCGCGTCAACGATAACGCCGATGTCGGCTGCCTTGAACTGGCGAAAAATCGCTCCGTCTCCCGCATCAGTTTCCCTGCCTTCAAGGCGGATTGGAAAGAACACTGGGCCAACGAGGTGGAATTTGGGTTTGAAAAATGAAACTCCTAATGAAAAGGATCATGGAGGAGTCGTGGAAACCAACATCAAAAATCTAGTCACAGCCATCTCACTTTTGGGCTTGTCTTTTGGCTTTTTGCAAACCGCTTATGCCGAGTTGCCGAAGGGCTGGGCGGTGGCGGACATCGGGCCGGTGCGCAAGGCGGGTTCAGTCCGCTACGATGCGGCAGCGAAGAGTTTCACCATCCGCAGCATCGGTGACAACTCGGAAAATTGCGGCACGTTCGGTTACACGCGCGTGAAAGGCGACTTCGTGGCGACGTGCAGGGTGGGCGCAGTGTCAGCGAAGTCTGTGGGAGCTGGGTTGATGGTTCGCACTGGCACAGACTTCGGGGCGCGCTTTTTGAAGAACGCCTTCAAAGGCGTTCGTTTCGGCAATGGCCCGGCGGTCAACATCCGCCAGACGGACAATGTCGCGGCGTGGCAGCCGGGTGATATCACGCACGTCCAGCCGCTGCCGTGCTGGGTGCGCGTCATCCGCTATCGCGACAGCCTCGCGAGTTACTATTCGGCGGATGGCATGGAGTGGAATCTGATGCACTTTGGAGGCACGCGTTTCAGTCCCGGACTGCCGGACGAAGTGCTCGTCGGCGTGGTTAACAGCCAGCACGACAGCGACGAGATGGAGGAGGCGACGATGGACAGTTTCA